>NZ_JBEOVN010000024.1:0-55296 GCF_040295565.1 Streptomyces sp. NPDC002785
CAAACGGCCCGCCCCTGGCGTTCGAGTTGGTCGCCCGTTCCGAATGCCTTGTCAGCACTTGCTGAGAAGCGAGGCCTGACAGTGGGTTGGGTTGGTGGGCGGGGGTTTACCCCTGGCGGGGCAAAGGGTTTGTGTTCTGGCCTGGCGGGTTGTGGGGGTGTCATGCCTGACGGCATGACAGTGGGTGGTGTGGTGTTTGCCCCTTCCTTGCCGGTCAGGGGAAGGATTGTGTGTGCGCCTGTCGGCGCTGGTGATGTCATCTTGGTTTTTGGGCAGGAATTTGATTTGGTGTCTCACTCCTGTCGGTCCCTGTGAGGGCTCGTCATGCCCGTGGTGGGGTGGGCGGTTCGGGTTGGCCTGGCGGCCTGCCAACTTCGGGCGTACAAGTACCACGGTTTTGTACGTTGAGTGGTGGTGTGCTGGATTTCCGCCCTGCTCAGGGTGGCCTGGGGTGAGCCTGAGGTTGCGGGGCTACGCCCTCGCGAGTCATGGGATTACTTGTCTTCTGGGCTGTGCTGGCAGGTGTTCGTTGGGGTTCGGGTATATGGCCTCGTCTCCTGCGGTTCGGACTGCTGTGGCTGGCCCCAGTGGTTAGCCCCCTCCTCAAGTCATCCTTTCGGCCGGAAGTCTTCTGATGTCCCTTGCTGTTTCTGAGCCAACTGCCCGTGAAGCGGGCTGTTCTGGATTGACTCTGTACGGCGGGCTGCGTGTGAGCATGGCCGCCCGCTCCTGCCACGTCTGTCTGGTCTGGGCGTGCGTCTGTGCCGTGTGCTGCCGGGGGTGGGTGGCATGCCGGGGATGGTGCTTCGTCTGGACGAGGAGCAATGGGTTCTCGTCCTTTCCCCTCTCATCTTTGTGCCGAGGATCAGGAGCGGGTTGTGTCCGCTCTCTTCGCGAAGGAGCTGGGGGTGGACGCTGAGCGTCCGCTGGTAATCGTTCGTCGTGAAGCCAGCTTCCAGGGCCCTCATCTGACGCGGTGTCCCGCCGGGTATGTCACTGATCATTCGGACGATGTACGGCGGGGAACCTTCCTTGCTGACCTGTCTCACAGCATCGTCGCCGCAGCGACGATGACTCTTGCAGTGTGGGACGCGCAGCAGAGCACGGTGGAAGCTCCGGTCCTCTCTGGGCAGATCGGTGTCGAACCCTATTCCGAGGACCCCGAGCGAGCTGTGCCGCACGTCAGACTTCAGGTGTTCGAGGACGAGTGGATGGAATGCCTCGGGCCGCAGGAGCTGGGTGCGGTGATCACGAAGGTGCGATCACACCTGGCAGCGCTGGAAGGCCTCGCGAGAGACTTGTCGAGGCCCGCGCGAGGGTGCGCTCGTGAACAGCTGTTCCGATGGTTCGTGCCAAGCACTGGGCGGCGCCTGCAAGACAGACCACGTGAAGTACCCCCGGACCGCTCACACCGCGTTCGGGGTCGGTCGCCTTGGAAGAGCGGGACGGGGTGCGGCTGGAAGCGGCCGCGGGCATGAGCAGTTTGCAGGAGGGCATGCACACGCTTTCCTGCAGGGGTTGGCGTCCTTGGCCGAGATGCTCGACAAGGCGCAGGGTGACGGTGGGCCGGCGCTGGCAGAGGGGGTGAGCGATTTCTTCGACCCCGAAAACACGCTTGGTGTGGCCGAGGAGCCGGAGGTGTTGCTGGCGCAGGTGTTCCAAAGCCAGGGCAGCGAGGATCCTCCCGTCGTGTCCTTCCACAGCTCGGGGCTGTCAGCAGACCTGGATGCTGGCCAGACCCGCATGTTCGCCACGAAGCTGCGGCGGATGGCTGATGACGTGGACCGGTTGGCGGCGCGGCTGGACCGGCTCATCGCAGGCAGCGCACCGAGGCGGGGTTGACGGTCTGAGGCAGGGGTGAGATCCGGACAAGTCTGGCGGGGGCTGGGGGAGGCAAGGTGGGACACTTCTGAACCCTTGTGGACAACGACGGACAACGACGACCGGCAACACCCGCCGTCGGGGGCTGGCGGGACCTCGTCGCTTTGCGGTCCTCCTTCGTTTCGGACCGGCGTTAGTGCGCCACACTCCCCGTATGCCGAGCTTTCAGCACAGGAAGGCCGTCGGCGACGCCCACGAGCTGCGCGTCGCCCAAGAACTCACCTGGCGCGGATGGAGCGTCAACGCGTGGGGCCAAGGCATGTTGACCGACCCCGTTCGATTCGCACTCCGGGGAACCGACAGCGCATTGCGCTGGACACCCGACCTGATCGTTGCCAAGGGGCAGCAGGTCGCGGTGATCGACTGCAAGAGCCGAATGACCAGCCGCACCACCGACCGCCATGTCGTGGAGCGGGCCGCTGTCACAGCCGTCCTGAATGCCTGAGTAGATCACCCACATACAAGGCGGTCTGTTCGCAGAGCAGGGGCAACGATTCTGCCCTGCGATGTACAGAAGCTGAAGGAAAGTCCGTGTCGCCTATACCTTCGGATCCAAGAACACGGGGGCGCGGCGAGGAGCCCTCATAGCCCGCAGGGCTCCGCAGCCAGCGGCGGAACCCGGGATGTTGGTGCTGGGCATCCAGCTCGCTGGCACCCCATAGGGTTCATCTGGCATTCCGGAGCGTAAAGGCGATGTGGGCCTCAGTTTCCAAGGCGTCGGGGCGCGGTGAGGCCTTTGGTTCTACTGGCCGAGGCATGGTCTGGGCTGGCGGCAGCAGGAGAGTAAATCGGCTTCCGGAGGCGCAACGGCAGTCCGCCGCCAGGAGCGGGGAGGACTGTTGCCTCCCCTGCCCCGGCGGTTGCGTCTGCTGCTACCGGGCGCGATGAGCGGTCGTTCGCTCCGATCCGTGGCATGGCATGAGTTGTCACGACATGCCGACGGCTCTTGTACATGGTTGTGGACGCCGCGGCGAGGGAGATGAGCAGGGCCGGAGGCTCAGCCGCGGACGATGTTCTCAGCCTGGGGGCCTTTCTGGCCCTGTGTGATGTCGAATGTCACGGCTTCGCCCTCGGTCAGCTCCCGGTAACCGTTGCCCGAGATGTTGGAGTAGTGGGCGAAGACGTCCGGTCCGCCTTCGTCCTGGGCGATGAATCCAAAGCCCTTCTCGGAGTTGAACCACTTCACGGTGCCGCTGGCCATGCTCGTCCCCCTTGATCATATTTGGCAGCCGGTCCGGGGCCGGGGCCCGCTGCAGCGCCCTTCGTCGGGCGTTCACCCCCGTCCTCCCCCTGCCCATCCCCACCTACGCTCACCAGTCCGATCTTGTTACAGCAGCCCTCGGACAGGCTTTGTGCCACTCGGCGCGGCGCTGAAGAGGTACAGGCCACCGTGCCCCGGGTCAGGGTGCGGCATGGGTGTTTTGGGGCCGATGGGCGGGACTTGGTCGGCTGGCGTGGGGTCAGTCGAGCCAGTCGATGGGGATGAGTGCCTGGCGGCGTCCGTCGATAGGCCGCCAGTTCTCCACGATGGCGTCTTGGAACCAGGGCTCGTCGATGAGGTTGGCGTGGTCGCAGACAATGATTTGCAGGGCGCCCTCGTTGAGGTCGGCTACATCGCGCAGGAGTTCGAAGTAAGCCGTGACGGTGTTCCAGTCTGCGTCCTGGACAGTCGTGGCATCTTTGATCTTGGCGGGGAAGAAGGCCTGGGTGGGCTGGTCGAGCATGAGGAACGCGGGGACAGGCCGGTGGTGCAGCCGAAAGTAGGTGTGCAGAGCGAGGTGGGCGACCATGTGGTAGCCGATCCAGTTCTTCGCGCTGCCGATGCGGTTGAGCGGCAGGCGTCCCTGGGGTCGTCGCACCACGACGTTGAGTTGGCTGAGGCTGATGGTGACTTCGTCTGCCGCGGCGGCTTGTCCGAGGTTCAGGCGCCTGGCCCAGGCGGTCATGTTCGCCGCGATGTCGGTGAGACGTCGTTCTGTCTCGGCGGTGACATCATCTTCGTCGATCAAGGCTTGGAGGCCTGCGACGTTCTCCTGGGCCAGGATGAGGCTGTTGCGCAGTTCCCCGATGTTGCCAACGGGTGACCCGGTGCCGGCGGTGAGCGCCTGGTCGATGCGTCCTTGGATCCGGGCGATGCGTACCTGCTGGTCCTGGAGGTTGCGCATGCGTTCGTCGTTGGCGGCAAGTTCTCGCAACTGTGCCCCGTTGACCCGGAGGTGTTCGACGACGGCATCACGCTGAGCCTGCAGGGATCTGCGGTGCTCGTCACGGATCGGCTGGATGGTCTGCGCCTGGTCGAGTTCCTGTGCGAGCTGCTGGGTGAGGGCGAGAATCTCGGCCGCCGGTGCGTCGGGGTATTCCAGCGGGCGTGTGCACATCGGGCAGACGGCACTGTCATGGTCGCGTTCGGGGCCCAGGAGGTTGATGGATTCGAGGCGGCCAAGCTGAAGATGCAGCTCACCGGTGAAAGCCTCTCCTTGTTTCTGCCAGCGGTCCACCAGGGCAATCGCCTCGTCGAGCTGCTGCAGCTGCTCGCGCAGCTCCCGCCGGTCCTCGTTCAGCCCGTGGCGCCGGTCAGGCAGGTCCAGCGGGCCCACGGTCGACACCGTGGCGGTGAGTGCCCGCTCCAGCAGCCCTCGGATCTCTTCAGGGCCCGGGGCTGCGGGGACATCGTTCAGCAGGCCCTCGTTCTGGGCGAGGCGCAGCAGGGCGACGCCGGCGGCGTCCACGGCCTCACGGTGGCGGTGGGCTTCGTCGAGTTTGCGCTGAGCGGCGCGCTGGGTGCGCTGGGCATCGTTCAGGTGGTGGCGATGCAGGGCCTGTTCCGGGCCTGCGGCGCCCAGGAAGTAGGGCAGGGTGTCCTTGAGGGCTTGGTCCATGCCGTTCTCGGTCTGGCGGTGAAAGAGGGCGCTTTTGTCGGCGATCTCGTTCTGGTTCTGCAGGCACAGCAGCGTCGCCTGGGCGACGGAGATATTGAAGGCGGCGCGGGCGGCACCAGGTGGGGGCTGGAAACGGACGTCCTCGATGCCCAGACGGGCGCTGAGCTGGCTGCGCAGTGCGGCAACATTCGAGTTAGGTGCCAGTTCGTCGGCGCGGGGCAGGTCGAGGCTGTCGCCGCCGGTGCGGATCATGGCCTGGATTGTCGAGGTACCGGTGGGCCGCGGCCGGGCCAGTAGCATGCGGCTGTCGCGGAAGGCAACGAGAAGTGCGTACCAGCCGACGGTCTGATCGATGGGCTCATCGGGCAGGTTGGGAGTGCTTCGGCCCAGGCAGTAGTCGACGATGTCGAGGATCTCGGACTTCCCGGTCTCGGACTCGCCGGTGAGGATGTTGAGCGCCCCGGGGCGGAACCGCACGACCCTGGGGGTGGGCCTGCCGTCTCGGTGGTAGAGGGCCAGGGCGAGTAGCTGCATGGTGGTTCGCGAACTCCTTCGAGGAGAAAGGGGGATCAGGGACGGACGCCGAGGAGGTTGAAGGCCAGGGAAGGGTCCGCGACGGCGAGCCAGCGGCCTACCAGGCCCGCGCGGCGGGCGCAGTCTGCTACTTCTTCGCTCGGGGCTGCCGAGGCGGGTTTCGGTGTGCGCGGAGTTCGCAGTCCCGCCCCGGTGACGGTGAGGGCGTGGTGACGGACGGCGGTGCGCAGGCTGGCTCGGGTGTAGTCGGCAAGGGCGGTGGCGCGGTGCGCGAAGACCGCCTGGTGCTGCGGGTGCTCGGTCAGCCAGGCGGACATGGAGTGGACTGCCTGGGTGGGCAGATCTTTGCGGGTGTCGGCGGGCAGCACGAACGGCAGCACGAGGAAGGCGCTGGGCCACGGCAGGGGGCGACCGGCCTTCTTGGTGGCGGCGTGGACACTGGTGGCCAGGAGATAGGCGCCGAAGGCGGTATTGAGCAGGGCCTGGGCTTCGGGGACACGGTGGTTGGTCATGGTCACGCGTCCCGTGATTCGTGGTGGCTTTGGCGCAGGTCGGGGTAGTCAGGGTGCCAGCCGACGGATTCGTCGTCCTCTGCGGTGTGGCGGCCGGCAAGGCTATGCATGGTGCCGCGGCCGATCCAGCCTTCGGTGATACTGCCCGGACGGGCGGGCAGGTCGGCGACCTTGTCCATGGTGTCGTTCAGGACGCGCGTGCCAGCGGCCTTGCGTTCCGCGTCGGGGGTGTCGTCCTCGATGGTGTCGGTGTGCCGGGTGAAGACGTGGTCCCACTCGTCCCACAGGAGCCGGTCGTAGTCTTCCAGCCCCTCTTCGGTGATCTTGAAGGTGCGCAGCCACTGGGAGCGCTGGGCCCGCGCGTGGTGGTAGTCGCGCAGGTGGGTAGCGATGGTGCGGTCTTTCAGACCGATCCACTCCATTTGTGCGACGACCAGGTCGTCCTTGTAGGCGGCGATCTCGGCGGTGGTGAGGCGGCGCGATGTCTCGGTGATCGGCAAGTTCTTTCCAGCGAACCGGTCGGTGATCTCCTCCAGGCGGCACTGCAGTTCCTGGGCGGTGACCGAGGCCCGCGTCCGGCTCTTGTCCAGCAACTCGACGGCCATGCCGTACCACCACCCCTTGACATCGTCGAGGATGGCGCGGGCGTGCTGGCCAGGCCTGATCCCCAGTATCCGGGCCAGACTAGAGTCGAGGTCTGACATCAGCGGGGACGCGTCGCTGATCTCGATGGCGGCAACCAGCCGGTAGCGCTGCGCGGGCGTGAGGTCGGCAAACTTCTTACGGTCCTCGGCAGTGTTGGCGGGCTCGGTGGCCTGGGCGACCTGTTCCATGCGAGTCAGAGCGTCGGCAACGGAGCGCTCGGGGCCGGGGCGGAGCTGGTGGAGGAAGGTGCCTTCGGCCGCAACCTGGGTGGTGACCAGCCGCAGCAGCGGCATTGTCCCGGCGGACAGACATCCGAGTGCGGTCAGCGCGTCGATCCACGAGGCCACGGAGCGCCAGACGTCCTTGCCCGTCTCGCTCAACCGCCCGGCCTTTTCCCGGTGCTTGGACTGCAGCAGCTCATGTGGATCGGCCGTGGCCCCGTATAGGAACTCGATGTCATCGAGGACTTCCATACGGACTTCGACGGTGATGTCGTCCCAGCTGCGACGGGCCAGTTCCAGCAGGGCCAGTTCGCTCTGGTAGAGGTATCCGGTCATCTGGCCTGCCGCCGAATGCGACCCTGCTTGCGCCACGTTCCCCACTTGCGGTCGAGCCTGTACCTGACAGCGGTCTTCTCTCGTGCCGGACGTGACAGCCGCAACGGCGCACGCGGGGGCGACGCCTCACCTGCCGCCTCGGCATTCCCCCTGCTTGCGCAACCTAGCACCACCCCTCAGTAAGCACCCGGCGTTCGAGTGATCAAGTCCCCTCGAACCCCTGTCAGCTGCTGCAGTGCCGCCAGGCGCTGCAGTTGACCGCAGTGATCCACCCCTTTTCGGTGGCCGGACGTCATCTGTTCCCTCGCCCGGCTGTCACAGCCGTCCCGCTCCTGCCTGTCGTCATGCGGCACCACCTGCAGCACACCGTCCCCTACCGCAGAAGCGACGGACTCGGTGTCTACGCGGCTTGCGCAGAGGCCGGCTTGCCGACCAGCGGCGTACCGCCCCTTCACCATGACGGTGTGGGTACGCGTGCCCACACCGTCTTGGTGCCGGCTGGGCTGAGCGACCATCCCCACGCTGTGCTGAGTCGGGTGACGAGGAGCAGCCCGCGGCCGGTTTCGTCGAGCAGCTTGTAGGGCTGGCGTTGTGGGAGCGAAGGGCTGGGGTCGGTGACGGCGCAGACGACAGCGCCGTCTTTGCGGACGAGCCCCAGCCATGCCTTTCTCCGCGTGTGGCCGGTTGATGTCCGCAGTGCGTGCTGGATGGCGTTGGCGGCGAGTTCCCAGGCTACGGCGAGGATCTCGTCACGGCCTTGGCGTCTGGTCACGTCCCATTCGGACAGTGTCGCGTAGGTGAACTTCCGTACGTGGGAGCGGGCATCGAGGGTGTCGGTGAATGTGCTGGCGGCGAACCGTGCGGTGCTGACACCGAGTGCCAGGCCCCAGTCCGGGGGGTGGGAAACGGCGAGGTTACCGATTTCGAGTGGGATCATTTCGGCCAGACCGGACTGGATCCGGTCACTACTTTCGCAGCAGTGTGTAACCGGTGCTGGTGCGCGCACTGTTCATCCCCCGATAGGCGCTCAGTTGCTCGGATCCCTCGCGGCCTGCCGGTCGCTAGTATCCAGTCCACTCCCCTCTCGTGCAATTGCATGGACGATTTCTGCGCAAAAGAGAGACGGGGCCCCCTTGTGACGGCCTTCAGGCCTCAGCAGGGGGATTGGAGCAACAGAAGAGGGGTTATCCGTCATGGGCATCTTCCACAATGGGATTTCCGCTGATTCACTCGAAGGAGTGGACTGGAGGAAGAGTAGGCGCAGTGGACCGCAGGGGAACTGCGTAGAGTTGGCGGCGTTGCCTGATGGGGACATCGCCCTGCGCAATTCCCGTGATCCACAGGGGCCGGCGTTGATCTACTCACGTGAGGAGATTGATGCCTTCCTCGGTGGCGCCAAGGACGGCGAGTTCGACCTCCTCGGCACGTAACAGGCCTGGCCGGTAGGGCGTGTTGCCCTTACCCGCAGGCTTCCGCATGGGATAATCCGAATTAAGTGACGTCCCGCAGGAGCCCGCATGTCGGCTGTCCCCAGTGATCAGTTCCCGCAACCCCCGCTCGGACGTTATTTGTCCCTGCGGGGGTTCAGTCCTACCGCGCTGAGTATGGCGCTGGGGGCGAGGCTTCGGGCCTTGCGTACGGCAGCTGGCGTGAGTGCGAAGGAAGCTGCCACAGAGATCGGCTGTTCCGAGGCCAAGATCAGCCGGCTCGAGCGGGGGCAGTCTCCTCCCCAGGCCGGCGATGTGAGCTGCCTGATGCGGCGTTACGGCGTGGCCGACGAGATCGAGGACGCATGCGAGCTGGCCAGGAGGGCAAACCAGCCGGGCTGGTGGGAGGAGTTCAGTGCGGTTGTCCCTCCGTGGTTCGACAAGTTTCTCGGCTTGCAGGAGGCTGCGGATCTGATCCGCACCTATGAAGTGCAGTTGGTGCCGGGGCTGTTGCAGACCGAGGAGTACGCCCGCGCCGTGACCATGAGCGGTGTGCCACTGGCCGGACCGGAAGAGATCCAGGCCAGGGTCGGCCTGCGCAAGCGCCGCCAGGATTTGCTGCACAGGGAGTTCAGCCCGAAGCTGTGGGCAGTGGTTGACTGGCCGGTGCTGCACAGGCCTCTCGGCAGCTCAGGGCTGATGTGCCGCCAACTGGAGCACCTCATCGAGATGTCGCACTCACCCAACATCAAGCTCCAGGTGCTGCCGCCGGACTGTCTGGCCATCGGCACCCCGGTGACGTTGCTGCGGTTCGGGCTGCCGGATTTGCCGGACGTCGTCTACCTGGAGCATCCGACCGGGGCGAATTACATCGACAAGCCTGAGGACACAGCGCAGTACCGGTCCATGCTGGATCAGCTGTCCATGAAGGCGCTCTCGCCGGCTCAGACTCTTGCCGAGCTGAAGAAGACGGTTCTCCGTATCCGCTAGCCAGTCTTCTGACCGATTCCGCCAACCTCGTGCAGAGGTCCGGGAACAGGCCTGCCCTGCAGGTCGTCGGGCCGCCACAGGGACACGTCCGTCACGCCGGGTTCGAGCAGCTTCAAACCGTGGAAGAACGTTCCGGCCTCGAGGGCGGAGCGCACGTGTCCCCATTGTCCGCCCGTCACGTCATGCATTACTGCATCGATCCTGCTCGCCAGTTCCGGTTCATGGCTGGTGAGTTGACTGGCAACCAAGAAGCTCCCGACCGGCAGGGCATCGATCAGACGGGCCATGGCTCTCTGGCCCGCCTTGTCGGGAAGGGTGTGCAGGAGCGAAACTGCGAGTACGGCCACGGGCTTGGTGAGGTCAACCAGGCTGGTGACGTCCGGGTGTCCGAGGATCCCGGGCGCTTCCGTCAGGTCCCCCTGGACCACCGCAGTGCCGGCCTCTTCCAATAACGCCCGCCCGTGGGCAACCACCATCGGATCACGGTCCACGTAGACGAATTTGCTCGTGGACCGCGCACGGCGGGCGGCCGTGTGTGTGTTCTCCCACGACGGCAGTCCACACCCGAACTCGACGAACTGGTCGATTCCATGAGTGAGCGCCAGGGCACGGACGGCTCGAAGCCGGAACTGGCGCTGGGCGCGGGCTAAGAGCTGGGTCTGCGGAGCCTGGTCTAGCAGGCGTCGGCACGCCTCCCGGTCGGCGGGGTAGTGGTCCTTGCCGCCCAGAAAGTAGTCGTACATGCGGGGGACGCTCGCCACGTTGAGATCGATTACTTCCGGCAGGAACCCGCGTCCTCGCACCATAAAAACTCTCACCCGTAGCTGTGCATCATCTACCCGGTAACGAGCATGTCACGAACAGCTACCGCGGCGTGGGGCAAGTTGGATGCCGTGGCGGTCCGCAGCTCAACTTCCACATGCCTTTGGCATATGTCGGTGGAGTCTGATGGTCAGCGGAAAACCGGTGTGGCGTCCAGGCGGTGACGGTCCTGGGTCTGCAGGCTGTTGATGGCCTTCGCCAGCTCCAAGGCCACCTCGCTTTCCTTCATGCCCATCAACTCCGCTGTTTCGGCGCGGCTCAGGCAGAGCCGGTAGCGCAGGAGGACAAGATCGGCCTGCCCTTGAGGCAGTGCAAGGTGCGCAGCATCGCCGGGCCAGCGTCGGCGTGCCTGGTCGTCGTCGTTCAGTGCCCATGCCACCTGGTCGGTGAGCATCTTCCACGCCACGCGAGAGGGCCGGTCGCTGGCGATCACGCTGGGCCAGACGACGACCAGTGCGCTGAGCACCGACTCGACGGTCTGCCGGGCTCGGCCGGCGTCCAGTGACCTGGCCTGTGCGTAGCTCAGGTAGCGCTCCTGGTAGCGCAGGCAGAACGCGGTGAATTCGACGGGCAGAGTGAGGGTCAGGGGCGGGCGGGGATGGGTACCGGAGCCGTCGGCTGAGGCGGGAACTGGTGCGGGCCAGGTCAGCGGGCTCACTGCGGATCCTCGCAGTCGTATCGCACACCGTCCTTGCGGATCGGTTCGGGGTCGCAGGCATTGAGGAATGCGGTATAGACCGCTTCCCACAAGGGGCGGATGTCCGCGGGGCATCCGCCGACGGCGGTGACGAAGCGGCCTGTCTTTTCCCAGGTCGGAATGCGTCCGCCGTCCAGGATGCGCTCTGCGGTCTCGATGTCGATCTCGCCGCCGGACAGTTCGCAGATTCTCTTGGCGTCGGGTCGGCCCGCGACGAGGTGCAGGCCCTGCAGTGCGGCGTACAGGCGGGCGTTGGACTCGAGGAGGTCCTGCGGCGGGGCGGCCATGCCGTTCGCGCTCTCCCACATCGCCCGCAGGGCCATGGGGTCTTCGCCGAATACCTCGACCAGCTGGCACACCACCGGCCAGGAGGGGGTGCGCTGCACCGAGAGGATGCGCGAGACGTAGGAGCGGGAAAGGTCGGTGGAGTCGGCGACCTCCTGGATACTCAGACCGCTGGCCTGGTGCAGGTGGGCCAAGGCCTGGGCGAGCTGGCGGGCAGCGCGGCTCGTGGTAGCGAGAACGGGCTCGGCCTCGCGTACGGCAGAGGTCGGTGAGGTCTGGGCCTGGCGGGCACGCTGACGATCCACGGACCTCTGTGCGATGCGGCGCATCACCTCGCTCTCGCCCCAACGGGTGCGGGCGGTGCTCTCGCTCACGCATGCCGCGCGTGCGATTTCTTCCCAACTGACCCCTCTGCGGCGGGCGTCACAGGCGGCGGCACCCATGTAGTACTCCGCTTCCTTCGTGACTGCCGCGGCACGTGGCAACAGTTCCGCGACTCCTTGCCCCTCGTACTCCGCGTCAAGCAGGTCCGAGGCCAGGGTCAGCAGCTCTTCGGCAATCACCCGCGCCAGTGGCCGCCCTGCGTGAGCAGTCGCTGCGCCGGCAGCGCCCCGCCCGTCGCGGTCTTTCTGGGCCCGCTGCCTGCACGCGGTCGTGCAGTAGATCTTCTTGCGTCCGCGCCCGGCGCGCTGTTCGATGTCCTGTCCGCAGTACTGGCATTGCGAACTCCGTTCGGTCGTCCCGACCGTCATTTCTCTCACCCGCCTGATCGATCCGTTTTCTTTCCTGACTGCGCAATCCACACCCCCGCCGCAAGAGGAATATGTGTTTCCGGTCGGCGAGGAGGGCGGGCGGTCCCGCTGCTGACGGTTGCCGCGCCCCCGCAACAGGGGGCGCGGCAACCGGACTTGGGTCAGGCCAGAGAAAGACGCTGGTAGCGGAGGTAGGAACGACGCGCGCCCATGAAGAGGGCACCGATGAGAGCCGCAGCAGCGGGGTCCCGCCAGGACTCGGTGATCAGGATGACGGCTACGACGGGGACAGCGAGGAAGGCTCCCAGCTGGGCCGTGACATCCCAGGCGACAGCCGTGAGGGTTTCGCCCGCCGTAAAGCGCGGAATGTTAGCGTCGTGACCTGCCGCGAGCTGGGAATTTCTCGCGGCAGCAATGAAGCGGTCGAGGTGCATGATCTTCCTTCTGTGGAGATGCGTACTCGGTCGTGGAACACGAGGGGGCCCCGGAGTTGCTGGGTAGGCGCCTGGGGCCCCGCTCGCGTCACGGAACGCTACAGCCCCACAACAGCCGTTATCCATTTGATCGGCTAAAAGTCGCAAATCCCCGACACAGCGGTATAGAAAATACGGGGCACCCCCGGAACGAACTCCACAAGAATCGATCATTTATCGGTCGCGGTCGTTCACCGTTGCCCATTTTTGACCGTTTCAAAAATTGTTTCGGGGCATCATGCAATTGTGCGGATGCAAGGGCCACTTGCCGGGGGCGAGTGACCAAGATCTCTTACGGCACCCGGTGCCTACGCGGTTCACGCATTCGCAGAACCCTGGCCTGCAGATTCACTATCCGACCGGCACTGCGTGTCTTCACGGACGGCTGCTCGTTAATGCCGTCTTCAACTTATTGGGCGCCTAGCACACATGCGTCGTAGCAACGGGCGGTCGTGACGGCTCAGTCACACGGCCGTCATCGGCCTGAGGCAGGGCACCGACGCCTAGTTGATCAGTCGGGTGCCGGACATGACGGGAAGCCCAGAGGTCCCAGAGCCGCTCCTTCGAGCACGCGGTGAAGCCCTTACGCCCCGACAGGTGCGCCTCGGTACTCCGTCCGCAAGAAACTGAGCCGGACACCGATGGCCAGCACATCAGCCTCCTCGCATCAGTTCCGGAGGTACTGCGGCAGCAGAACTAGCTGGCCACGGACCGGGATGGGCCATCAGCCGCCGCCCCATCCGCCCCCTCCACAGCCGGAGTCGCGGCCGGGTCCTCCATCATCAGCAGCCGACGGGAAACGGGCGCACCCAGGAGTCGCTCCGGGCGCTCGGAGGGCTCCTTTCCGTGCCAGCCTCGAGCCGGGGACGGGTCTGACCACTCCTGTGCTGCGACCGATCCGACATCCCTGTCATCGCCCAGCCTCAGCCCGACTGACTCCTCCCCACCACTCGGCGACATGGCGGTCGTTGGAAAGGTATGACAACGACGGGCTCAGCACGGGTACCCGACGACTTCTCCGACGTGGTCCTCGCACGCTGCCCCGAGATGTCGGAGCGCGACGCGGAACTCCTACGGGCAAAAGTCCGCGAGGCGCTCGAGGGACATCCCGCCGACGAGTGGACCGTCAGGTTCGCCGACGTGATCATCGACCACCGGGAGGAGTCCTTCGCCAAGCCGTTCTTCGAACGGTCCGTCCAGCGGGGAATGACCAGGGATAGTTGAGCGTTCATCTGCATGTGGGTACGGAGGGGACAGTGTCCCCGGGCCTCACCTATAGCTCATGGGGAAGATCGTTCGGCTGAAGCCCCATGGAGCCCTCCGCCGAGAGGCGACCGCCCTCCGCACCCACACCTCTTACCGCCCCGGCTGGCCTCCCCCGACCAGTCGGGGCTTCACCTGCCTCGCGTGCCGTCGGACGGGCGAGAACGCTCCCCTCCGCTTCGACTCCGCGATGATGCGATTGCCAAGCCGATCGGGTACCGGTCGGCGGCTTGGTCACGTCGCCGGAAGAAGGACGGTCGGTGCGTGACGCGCCTCATGGAGCAGGAAGAAACCCATGGACAAGGCGTGGCAGTGCCTTCGAATCTCAGATGTGGGGGCGCGGTGGTGCCTTCGATTCCCGGTGTGGAGGCGGTCTTGGTGGGCTCCTGGGCATTGGGTGGTGGCCTTCCGGGCCCGAGCCCTGAGGCGCCGGTGGGCTTGGTTCTCACCGGCTCCATGAGTGTCGATTGATGCAGCCGTGCTGGTTGTTGCGTCGCCTTGATAGGGCCGCCAGCCGCAGCTCCTCGGCAAGGTGGCGAGCGGTCTCGAGGCGGGTTGGACACGCGCGCTGTTTCTTGGCTGCCGGAAGTGAGGGATGCCGCTCCAGCCAGGGTACGGGGCTCGGGACGGCATCCGGGGAGAGAGGGCGCGTGGGCGGCACCGCTCTTCTCGCGAAAAGACCAGACCGGGAAGAGCTCGCCGACGCGGCATGCAGTCGGTGGGTCAGGGGCCGGTGGCAGGAACGTGTCTGGCGGTCAGTTGCTCGTCTGCTGCAAAGGCCGTTCGGTCATGGGACTGGTGGGAGGAGTCAGGGTCTTCGGCCGGCCCAGCGGATGGCTCTGTCCTGATTGGCTTGGGTCCTGGGGGGGCGGGCTGGCGTAGTGCCGGGCCAGGACGAGGTCGGTGAAGTAGTACGCCCCCTCTTCGCCAGCCAGGAGCCCGCTCTTGCTTGCGGCTGAAAGCGTGTCACTGAGGTGGCGCAACGCCTTGCGGTCGTGACGGTTCAGGTAGATGCGGCCCAGTGGGGGGCGGCCTGTGTGCCCGCGATCACCGTGAGCAAGAGTGCGCTGCCGAGGACGGCGGATGCGGTGACGAGGGTGGTGGCTTCGGAGGTATTGGCCTGGATCGTGGAGAAGATGCAGGTCGGTGCCATACCGAACATGAAAACTGTGGTGAGCACTTCCAGGGTCGGCCATGCGCGTTGATTCTTTCCCCGGTGCAGGCGCGGGCCTTGCGCTGTGCGGTATTGCTTGGTGGCAACATCCGAGTACGCCGCCTTCGCGGGGAAGGCGACAGCGTAGAGGGCGAAGAACGGGCCAAGTGTGGCACTGCTGGGTCCTCCAGTGAGGGTGCTGAGCACCGAGCACAGGACGCAGACGACCGTCGGCGGGTGGCAACCGTTGGCGCGGCTGCCACCCCGCCCCGGCACACGGGAAGCGCTGCCCTGCACGAGTATCGCGTTCCAGCCTGACGCCGAGGGCAAGCCGATCCGGATCATGGTCTAGCTGTTGCAGCGGAGCCCCGGGCGGGAGGCCCCCTCCACTGCCTGTCGGACTGTCGGCCGCGACCGGGCTACCTGCCCTTGCGGGGTGCGGGGATCTTCGGCAGAAGCTCCCACAGAGGGCGTCCACCGCTGGCCCAGGTCGCGAGGGTTCGCCGGTCAGCCAGGTGCATGTGCAGCTGCGCGGCCAGCGGTGCGCAGCGTGTGGAGAACCGGCCGTTGGTGACGACCAGGACCACGTCGGCACCGTAGAGCTGGCGGGCGGTGCCGTTGACCCGCTGGAGGTCCGGGGTGCCGACCGCCGAGCCCTGGTCACCGGCCTTGCGGTGCTTGCACTGGATGACCCAGGTTCTGCCCATCGGGTCGGTGGCAAGGACGTCCGCGCCGTTGTCGCCGGCTCCGCCGATCTGGCGGGCGTCGGTGCAGCCGTCGCGGCGCATCAGGTCGCGTACCGCGTATTCGAAGTCGCGGTGGTGAAGGGCGTCGAGCTGCGGCAGTGCGTAGCGCAGGCCCTGCTGTCGTGCCCGCTCCCACGCCCGTTGCTGCTGGCGTCGGTGTGCCCACCAGGCCCCGCCCACCAGGGCGGCGGCTGTCAGCAGGATGAGGGCCCACGGGTTCGCCGCGAGCCAGGAGACGAGGGCCCAGAGCACCGCGAGGACCGCGGCGCAGCCGCCCGCCAGGACGAGGAGCTGGTTCTCCTGCTGCCGCTTGCTCGGACGCCGCTTTCGGGGCCGCCGTACCGGAGGACGCCGCGCGGTCATCGCTTCCTCTCGGGCGAGGGGAAGCGGATCGGGTAGGACACCGTCGGCTTCGGTAACGGCCGCGGCTTCTCCCACCCGGGGAACTTGACCGGATACACACCAGGCGTCGGCCGCGGAGACGGTTTCCCGTCGGTTCCTTTGGAGGGGGCGGTGTTCCCTCCGGCAAGGACGACGATCGCCACCGCGGCCACGATGGTCATCTCCTTGCGCGCGCCGGCGGCCCACCGGGAATGTCCTTTGACCTGCGTTCCGTCCGCCCGCTGGTACGGCCTGATCCACGGCACCTGTCATCCCCCTCGAAGCGATCCACGGCGACCGCTCATCGTCGCACCAGGCACTGACACCGCATCAGGGAATCGGGGGCCGGAGACCGGAAACGGGCAGATGATTCAGGCCGCGATCGAACAGCAACTCGATTTGAGGTAAAGGGAGTTCGGGGCCGACTGTCAGTGGTGCCGCCTAGCGTGGACGGTCGCCGGGATCCCCCGGCCCCGGCCCTCTCCCGCGAGGAACCCTCACCATGACTCACGTCCGCGCACACTGCCGTGCAGACGGAACCTACGTCCGCGCCCACACCCGGCGCTCCCGCCCCCGCCACGGCACCACGAACGCGGCACCGCGCCGTACCGCCTCCGTCCGCCCCAGCACGGTCCGCAGCATCCCCGTCCCTGCCGGGCCGACCACCCGTGTGCGGTCCTACCGGCGCGCGGACGGAACCTACGTCCGCAGCCACGACCGGGCCCTGTCCAGGTCCACCGTCGTGGCCACCGGCAGCGGGCTCGGCGGCCTGCTTCTCCTCTTACTCGTCCTCGTCGCGCTCTCGGCCGGAGGAGGGCAGGGCGCCCCCAAGGGGCGCTCCGGCCCGTCGAGCCCGGCCGCCCTCTCCCCCGGCATCGGGCCAGGGCACAGCAGGTAGCGCAGCGAATCCGTCACCCCGGTGACCGGTAAAGGGGGGCCCCGCCGCCAGGCCGGGCCCCCTTCTGTCTGCCGTGCGCAGGTCGCAAGACGTCCTACCGCTGCTGTGAGGACTGGCCAGCAGAACCGAACGGATCCAGCTCCGCAGCCGCCGCCAGCCCCGCCGCCGTGCCTCGTGGCCTGGTGCCCGCTTGACTTGACCGGCTGTCCCGCGCTGCCACAGTGAGCCGTTCGGGGCGTCGGACCACGTCAGGTTGATGACGACGTTCTCACCGGTTCTACGAGCGTCGGTTGGTATGGCCGTGCTTGTCGTTGCGTCGCCTTGGTGGCGCCGCCGGCTGCGACGGTTGGGGGGGCGCCACATCGCGGTGTAGTTGTGTGCGGAAGGTTCCCTCGACAGGGACGGCGTGTTGGTGAGAATGGAAGAGCAATGCTCAGGACTTGTGGATCGGTCTCGGGAGGAGTGCTTCGCGATATGCGGAGGGCGTACCTTCCCGAGTGATCGATTGATGGTCACCGAGTAGACCCGCGTTGCCCCGCGGGTTGGGAAGGCACGTCCGTGCTCAGCGTAGTCAACAACGACGGAACCACCGAAACCGGATCCCTGATGGACGAGATCGTCCGCGACGGGGCTCGGCGGATGCTCGCCGCGGCCCTGGAGGCCGAAGTCAACCAGTACATAGCTGAGTTGGCGGGTGAGCGGGACGAGGCCGGCCGCCGTCTGGTGGTCCGCAACGGCCGTCATCGCGCAAGGACGGTGACCACCGCGGCCGGGCCGCTCGCGGTGAAGGCGCCCCGCGTGAACGACAAGCGCGTCGACGTCGAGACCGGTGAGCGCAAGCGGTTCTCGTCGAAGATCCTCGCGCCGTGGTGTCGCAAGTCCCCGAAGATCAGCGAGGTCCTGCCCCTGCTCTACCTCCACGGACTATCCTCCGGGGATTTCGTGCCCGCGATGGAGCAGTTCCTGGGTTCCTCGGCCGGACTCTCGCCGGCGACGGTGACCCGGCTGACGAAGCAGTGGACCGACGACCACACCGCCTTCCAGGCCCGCGACCTGTCGGATTCCGACTACGTCTACGTGTGGGCCGACGGCGTTCACCCCAAGGTCCGCCTCGGGCAGGCCCATTCCTGCGTCCTCGTCCTCATGGGCGTGCGCCCGGATGGCCGCAAGGAGCTCGTCGCGCTGGCCGAGGGGCTGCGTGAGTCGACCGAGTCGTGGGCGGATCTGCTGCGTGACTGCCGCCGACGCGGCATGCGCGATCCCGAACTCGTCGTCGGTGACGGCGCGATGGGCCTGTGGAGGGCTCTCGCAGAGGTGTTTCCGCAGGCCAGGCACCAGAGGTGCTGGGTTCACAAGGTCCGCAATGTCATGAACGCGCTACCGAAGTCGGCTCATCCCGGCGCGAAGAAGGCCCTGCAGGAAATCTACAACGCCGAGGACCGCGACCACGCCGAGAAGGCGATCAAGGACTTCGAGCGCTCCTACGGAGCGAAGTGGCCGAAAGCGACCACGAAGGTCACCGACGAGGTCGACGAGCTTCTCGCGTTCTACGACTTCCCCGCCGAGCACTGGGTGCACCTGCGCACGACAAATCCCATCGAGAGCACTTTCAGCACCGTGAAGCTCCGGACCAAGGTCACCCGCGGGGCCGGCAGCCCGGCCGCGGCCCTGGCGATGGTGTTCAAGCTCGTCGAATCCGCCCAGGCCCGCTGGCGCGCGATCACCGCGCCCCACCTCGTATCACTCGTCCGCAACGGCGCCCGCTTCAAGAACGGTCACCTCGTCGAACGCCCCGAGGCTCAGGCAGCCTGAACCACGTCACCGCCCAATGCGTGCTCAGTCCGACAGTTCCCACAGCAGCCGGTAATACATGATCCGTTCCAGGTCCGGCTCGACTCCGTAGGCTTCGAGTAGTGGCTCTTCCCATCCCGGGCCGTAGTTCCACTGCGTGCTCCATGTGGCGACAGCTAGGTCGGCCCAGCGGTCGGCGACACCGAGCGTGCCGAGGTCGACATGTCCGGTCCACATGCCGTCGTCACCGACCAGCGTGTTGGGAGCGCAGGCGTCGCCATGGCAGACGACGAGCCGGTCGACGGGCGGAATATCAGCGAGCACGTCGAGCGCGCGCTCGACAGTGCCGAAGTGCTTAAGGTCCTCAGGCAAGTCCGCCGGACCGGTCATGCCCGCCGCTTCTCGTGACCGCGCATTCTCCAGGCGCTTCTCGGCCGACCAGTCGAACGGGCAGTCCGTGACGGGCAGCGCGTCATGGAGCGCCCGCAGCCCGGAGCCGACGGCGCGCACCGCGGTGCCGGGATCGCGCTTCCAGCGATCGTCCACCGCCATACGTCCGGGCAGGCCATGGGTGATGATCCAGGACCCCGCTTCGTCAGCGCCCTCACCGAGCACCCGCGGCACCACCGCGAACCTCGCCGCCCACTGCAGACGCGCCACCTCAGCCGCAAGATCGATACCGCTGCCGACCGGCGCCCACTTCACAAACTGCCGCGTATCACCCAAGCCGACTTGGAACGTCAACCCGCCGAGCTCGTTCTTCCATACGGCCCGCACCGGCAGCCCCGCCGCGAGCTCGGTGACGATACGTGGAGGCTCGACAGGTCCTTGGGGCGAAGAGGCGATCATCCGTTCATTCTCACCAAGGCAGCCGGTAGCCAGCCAACCATTTTCAGATACTTCTGTCAGCAGCCCATGCAACCAGCCGCAATTGAGCCCGGCCAATCCACAGGATTTGACAATTCCTCAATGGAAGGCCACGTCACGCAAGGGGGCAGCGTGTCAGCGTATCTTCGGCAAGGTGGCGAGCGGTCTCGCGGATGGCTGAGGTACCTGACAGCAGTGGGGACTGGTGGGGCCGCTGTGGCGCTGTCTGCGATGTGGGCGTCCGGTCCGCTGGCCGCCGGTATCGGTGCGGCCGTCACGACCGTCTACACCCTCGTCACCGACCGTGTGCGGCCGCAGCGTAGCGAGCCGAGTGATGCGGCACTCTTACGCACTGCGTCGGGCAGAATCCCCCGTCTCGATCAGGTGGATCAACCTGAGCTGGCCGGTGTTCATCCCGCAGACGGGCACCCTGATCACCAGTTGGCGCCGCCCTACGTGGTGCGTGACGCCGAGCCTGAGCTGCGGCAGGCCGTGCTGGCGAGCGGTTTCGTCCTCATCGTGGGTGAGTCGACTGCGGGAAAGACCCGGCTCGCGTATGAGGTCGCGCGCTCATGTTTCCCTCGCCATGCCTTTGTGCGTCCTCTGGCCAGGCCGGCGCTCGCGTATGCCGTCAAGGTCACCCGGCGTCGTCGCCGCGCTGTTCTGTGGCTGGATGACCTCGAGAACTATCTGGGTGCCGACGGAGTGACCGCATCCGCGCTCACCGGCCTGCTTCAGGGCCGGCCCGGGCGGGTCGTGGTCCTGGCGACGATGCGGGCCCAGGAATTCCGCCGCTACGACACCCGGGAAGAGAGCCGGCTGACGGGGTCGGACCGGGATGCATGGCGGGTGCAGCGCGAAGTGCTCCACATGGCCGTGCAAGTACGGTTGGAACGCCACTGGTCCGCGGCAGAGCAGGAGCGTGCTGACGCACACCGAGATCCGCGAGTCCAACTGGCTCTGGGCAGCTGCGACCGGTTCGGGCTCGCGGAAGTCCTCGCGGCAGGGCCGGAGTTGTTGGCGGCATGGGAGAACGCCTGGGCGCCGGGAGCTAATCCGCGGGGCGCGGCGATCGTCGCGGCAGCGGTCGACTGCCGTCGGTCGGGATTGCGGCGGCCGGCGAGCAGACAGTGGCTCCAGGACTTCCATCTGCCCTATCTCGCCGAGCGTGGTGGACCAGACCTGCAGCCCGAGCCGTTTGACGAGGCGATGCAGTGGGCGTGCAAGGCCGCATACGCCACCAGCGGACTCCTGATCGGCAACTACAGCCAGGGCTACATAGCCTTCGACTACCTGCTGAACGCCCCACGGCTTCTGCGCGTGCCGGACCATCTGTGGGAGGCGCTTTTATCGCGTGTAGGGGCGGCGGATGCGTACGACATGGGGCTTCTCGCCCATCAGGAAAATCAGCTGTCGCGGGCGACCACAGCCCTGGAGCGGGCTCGGGCCGGAGGTGTGGCGGGAGCGGATTTCCTGCTGGCGATCGCAGTCGGTGACCGCGGCCGGCCACGCGAGGCGGTCAGGAGCTTGGAAGACATTGTGCGGCGCAGGCGGGCCCAACTGGGCCCGCTTCACCCCGACACACTGGCTGCCCTCCACCAGTGGGCGTTCTTCACAGGGGAAGCCGGCGACGTGCAGGCAGCCGCGAATGCATTCGGGGACCTGGTCGTCACAGCGACCGCAGCCCTGGGGCCCGAGCACACCGACACACTCGCCGCCCGACACCAACTCGCCTACTTCACCGGTGAAGCCGGGGACACGCGTTCCGCTGTTCAGCAGCTCAGGAGTCTTCTCGAGGACAGGACACGGCTGGAGGGCCCTGACCACCCCCAGGTTCTCGCCGGCCGGCGCAGCCTCATCTGGTTCTCCGGTATGAACGGAGACTTCGCAACAGCCGAGCAGCAGGTACGGCAGCTCATGGAAGATGCCCAGCGAACGCTTGGGCTTGGTGACCCTCACGTCCTTGCCATACGCAGCACCCAAGCAGCCTTCGCCGCCCGGGCAGGCCGGGCCGTCGAAGCAACCGCGATCTTCACGCAGCTGGTGGCCGAACGCAGCAGAACCCTCGGGCACGACCACCCCCACGCCCTCCACACCCGCCTCCAACGAGCCCAAGGTCTGTTAAGCACAGGCCACAGCGAGCAGGCGCAGCGGGAGTTGACGCAGATCATCAACGACGCCCAGCGTGTCCTGGAACCAGGTCACCGCCATCTCGTCCTCGCACACCGCATGCTCGGCCAGTTGCAGCGGCCCTGAGGCGCAAGCTGTCGTTGAGCCCCGGTCGGCTGGGGCTGTGGCACCCAGGGTGGCTGGGGATGCTTCTGGTGAGCGTGGGTGTAGATCATGTGTGCGATCGAGAGCAGGGCGTCCGCCGTGGCACGGGCTCGGCGCAGGTGCCCGCCGGGGCTCATCCTGTGCGGCCGGGTCGGCCTCGGGCTGAGGCCGGCATGTGATCCCTAGCTGGGCAGGGTTATGCCCAGTTCGTTGAGATACCGTGCTGCCTTGATCTGGGTCGTGAGCCAGTGGCGGCAGACCCTCCTGTACCGCACGAGGGTGCCCGAGGGTTCGCGGAGTACGGCTTCGGCGGCCAGAGGCCGCTGGCATGCTTTCCAGCCGTGGGCGCTGCAGGCGGCGTCAGGGCTCGGTGTGCAGGTGGCGGAGTACGGCCGGATGGACTCGATGTTGGAAAGCATGGGTGCCGTCATGCCGCTGCTTCATACAAAGGCCCGGACCATGGCTACCAGCGCATGTTCAGGGCGTCGAGTGCGCGGATCCGGTCTGCGGGCAGACTTTCCTTGCGACGCCGGGCGTTACTGATCCATTGCCCGAGTCGTACGGGTTCGCCGTCGACGTGCTCGATGTGGCGCTGGGGGACGTCGAGGTGTCCTTCCCTGTGGTGGAAGGCGCGGGCGGCGGCCAGGTTCTGCTCTGGCTTGCGGACAGCCGGCTTCCGCTTCTCTGCGGGCGGCTCGGTGTTCTGGATCAGCCCGAGATCGGCCAAGAGATGCTGCCGGGTGGGGTGCAGGCGCTCGGGGTGGAGGCGCTGATTGTGCAGCCACTCCCCCAGGCGGTGTCCGTCATCGGTGACGTAGTCCTGGGGCACGTCGGGCAGGTGGAGACCGGCTGCGTGGTGTGTGCGGGCAGTGTGATAGGCGCGGTGCCAGGTCAGGGGCCAGGGCGGGTTCCAGTGCGGGTCCAGGTCCTGGAGGGCCTGAGCGCGGGTCGGAGTGAGGTGGTCGGCGCGTTTGCGTTGGGTGGCGAGCCACCGGCCGAGGGCGAAGCCGTCGTGGTGGTGGTCGACAGGAGCTGCGAGGTGACCGTGCAGGGCCGCGTAGGCGGTGGCGTGGGTGAGGCCGCGGTCGAAGGCTTGCTGGCGGAGGTCCCAGATGATGCCGAGGCGTTCGAGGGCGGTGGTGCGGGCGGGGTCGAGGGCTCCGGTGGTGTGGAGATGGCGTTGCCAGGTGAGCCAGCGGCCCAGCGGGTAGCCGTCGCTGTCTTCGTGGGTCTGGGGGGCGTCGAGGTGGTGGTGGGTGCGGTGGTAGCGGCGGGCTGCGGTGAGTCCGCGGCGCCATTCGGCGCTTTTGGGGTTGAGGACGCGCAGGGTGAGGGCGAGGGCGACTTCTTCTTGCTGGGTGGGGCGTTCGAAGTGGAGCCAGGCGCCGGGGTCGTCGGTGGTGTGGGTGGGGCGGTGGGTGCGGGGGTCGGCGAGGCGTGCGGTGAGGCGTTCGTCGTGGGCGCGCAGGGCCTGGACGGTGCGCCACAGGGGGGTGTAGGCGTCGGCGCCGAGGAGGTCGTCGGGGTTTTCGTCGGGGGTGAGGTAGACCGGGACGATCAGGGTGGCCTTTTTGCCGGCGCCGGGGGTCTGTCTGAGGGCGCGGCCGACGGCTTGGACGGTGTCGACGGGGCTGTTCTTGGGGTCGGCGAAGACGACGGCGTCGATGGCGGGGACGTCGATGCCTTCGCCCAGGACGCGTGCGTTGGAAAGGACGGCGGGCTGTTCGGGGTGGGTGTGGGTGGCGAAGTCGAGGAGGATACGGCGGCGGGTGCGGGGTGGGTGGGTGCCGCTGATCCACTGCGCCCACAGGCCTTCGGGCTGCAGGTCTGTGGGGAGGGCGGCTGCGGTGTCGGGGAGGGTGGTGGCGAATGCGCGGGCGTCAGCCACGCGGTGGTGGAAGGTCAGGACGCGGCGCAGCTGGTGGTCGTGGATGGCTCTGAGGACGGCGACCTGATGTCCGGCCAGGCGCAGGCCATCGGCACCGGCGCCTGGGCTGGTGGCGAGCCAGTCGCGCAAGTCGGCGTTCTGGATGACGGGAACGAGGATCTGGTAGTCGGCGAGGATACCGAGATCGATGGCATCGGAAAGTGTGAGACGCCAGGCGACCGGGCCGAAAAGCGCTTCGTCGTCCATGGAGGCCACGGGGATATCGCTGTGGTCGGTGTCAGGGTCCCAGATGCGGGGCGTCGCCGTGAGATAGAGGCGGCGGGCGGCGGGCACCTGTTCGTCGTGGTGGATCCCGGCCCAGGCCTTTCCGAGGCGGCCGGCCGTGCGGTGGGCCTCGTCGACGACGACAAGGTCCCAGGGGGGCAGGTGGTGGTCGCGGTGGGCGCGGATGACGGTGGGTAGGGAGGCGTAGGTGGCGTAGACGGTCACCGGGCCGGTAGGCGGGGCCAGTTCGGACAGCTCGGCCGGCTTCGTCGTCATCGGGAGGTTGCCGGCCGAGGGGTGCTCCATGGCCTGGCGGGCCGAGCACACAGCCATTGCCGGGCCGGTGTGGCCGGCGGTGTGCCAGGAACGCACCGTCTGGGACAGCAGGTCCAGGGTCGGGACCAGGACCAGGACCCGCCCGCGCGGGGCCACACGGGCCGTGGTCCGGGCCGCGATCAGCGTCTTCCCAGTACCGCACGCCGCGATCACACTCGCCCGCCGATAAGTGCGCAGCACTTTGACCGCCGCGGTGACGGCTTCCTTCTGATGGGGGCGGAGCTCGATCGCGGCGGTCGGCATACTCTCCTGGCCGGTTCTTAGTCGGGACGGTGTCTTGTTTCGCGCCGCGGATGCGGCTGCCCCGGTGGGGCGGGGGTGGTGCTGGTGGGTGCTCCCCTGTCCGGTGGCTCTGACGTTACAGATCGGTGCTGATCAACGGGCGCAGTGTGGAGCCGTTGCGGTGTTTCATCACGTTGAGCTGGCTGGGGATGCGGCGGCTGAGTTCGGCGACGTGGCTGACGATGCCCACGGCCCGGTTCCCGGCGCGTAGTTGGTCCAGGACGTCCATGACTTCTTGCAGGTTCTGTTCGTCCAGGGTGCCGAAGCCTTCGTCGATGAACAGGGTTCCCAGCGGGCGGCCGCTGGCTTCCTGGGTGACGACGTCGGCCAGGCCGAGGGCGAGGGCGAGGGAGGCGGTGAAGGTTTCGCCGCCGGAGAGGGTGGAGGTTTCGCGTTCGGTGCCGGTCCAGGTGTCGAGGATTCTCAGCCCCAGGCCGGACTTGAGGCGTCCGCGTCGGCCTGCGTCCTTGTCGGCGCTGTGCTGGAGGAGGTAGCGCTCCGAGGTCATGGCCTGCAGCCGGATGTTGGCTGCGTCGGCGATCTCTTCGAGGCGGGCGGCCAGGACGTAGGCCTCGAGCTCCATGCTGAGGGTGTTGGCGGTGGTGGTGGCGGAGGCGATGCTGGCCAGGCGGTCGGCCAGGGCGTGGCGGGCCTGCAGGGGTTCCAGGTCGCTGAGGTGGCCCTCGAGGGTGGAGATCAGGGCCGTCAGGGCAGTGACACGGTGATCGGCCTGCTGACGGGCAGCTGCGGTCTTCTTCATACGGTCTTCGGCTTCGAGCAGGACTTTGGCCGCGGCTTGTGCGTCGGCGGGGGGCTGAAGGCCGGCCTCCAGCAGGTTCGGGGTTTTCAGGAGGTCGGTGACGACGGCATCGTCCTTGCCCCACTGGTCGAGTTCTTGACTCCACTGTTCAAGGAGCGCTGGGTCCTGGAGGGCGGCGGTGGCCTCGTCGAGGGAGGGGAACCCGGCGTCGCGGGCGGTGTCCGTGGCGGTGGCCGTCGCGTCACAGTGGCGGGCGGCTGCCTCGGCTGCCGTCTGGGCGGCCTCGATGGCGTCGGACAGACGCTCCGCGGCGCGGCCGATTTCGATTGCTCGCTTGCCGAGGGTGGTGGCGGTGCCGCGTGCAGCGGCCAGTGTGTCGGCCAGGGTGCTCTGCTGCTGGGCCAGGGCCTTGGTGCGTGCCTGGCATTCGGTCACACGGTCCTGGGCTTCCTGGTGTTGTTGGGTGCGCGTGTCGTGCTCTGTGCGGAGTCGGGCCAGTGACTCCTGAGCCGAGGGCAGCGCGGCGGCTGCGTCGCATGCGGCCCGGTGGGCTTTCTGGGCCTTTTTGAGCTGTGCCTTGAGCTCGTCACTGGGGGTGGGGCCTGCTTCTCCGGCCGCTTTGGCGTGCTGGGTGGCGAGGTCGTTGCGGTGGCTGCTGGCCTGGGTGTGCAGGGTGTCGGCCTGTTCGTGGAGGGTGCGGGCTTTGTCCTCGTCCTCGCGTGTGGGTTGGTCGGGTTGGCGTTGGGCTGGTTGCGGGTGGTCGGGTGAGCCGCATACCGAGCACGGGGCCCCGTCGGTGAGTTCGGCTGCGAGCTCCCCGGCCATGCCGTCCAGGCGGCGTTCGCGCAGGTCCAGCCACTGCTTTTTGGCCTCGAGGGCTTCAGCGGCGTGGTCGGTTTCCGCTGTTGCGGCTGAGGAGAGCTCGCTGGTGAGGGTGTCGCGGCGGCGTGCGGCTTTGAGGTGGGCGTTGAGTGTCTGAATGTCCTGCTCGTGTTGAGGTACCTGGTCGGCGGCCTTGGTCATGTCGCCGAGTCGGCCGGTGTGTTCGGCCTCCAGGGCAGGCCATGCGGCCAGCCATTGTCCGGCCTCCTCGAGGTCGGCGCTTGCCTGCTCTTCCTTGGTGTGGAGCTCGGTGATCTGGGCGCCGAGCTGTGTGTGGTGCTGTTCGTCGGGCAGCAGCCCTTCGACACGGCCCTTCTCTGCGTGGTGCTGCTCGAGGACGACCCGCAGCTGGGGAATTCCGGCATGACGGTGCTCGTCGGACAGCAGCATGCGGGCATCGTGCTCGGCGGTCGTGGCCGTGCCCAGGGCAAGTGAAGTGTGCTTCACGGTGTTCAGGAGGGGGTGCAGCCGTTCGGCGCGCCGGCCGCTGTCCAGTTGCTCGCGGAGCCGCGGGTGGTCGGTGGCCTTGTCATCGAGAGCTGCACGTCGCGCCTGGGCCTGCGCGTGCTGGGTTTGGTGGTTGGCGAGCTCGTGGGTGCGCTGGTGTTCGGTCTTGGCGTGCTGGTGTTCCGTGTCGCTGCGTTCCTCGGCGGCCACCGCTGCTGCGTGGGCGTTGCGGGCGTGGGTGCGCAGGTGCTGGGCCCAGGGCAGGACGTCAGCAGGGTGCTGGACGTCGGGTCGGGCTGGCTCGTCGGCACCGGTGCCCTCCCGGTGAAGGAGGGGGCCGGCTTCCTGGTGGATGCGTTCGCTGAGCTGCTGCAGGGCGGTAGTGACCTCGTCGAGGTCCTTCCTGGTGGCTTTACTTCGGTTGGTGAGCCATGCCTGCAGTTCTTGGAAGCGTCCGGTGTCAAAAAGCCGGCGCAGCAGCACGGCGCGGTCTTTGGCGTCGGACCGCAGGAAGGTGGCGAAGTCGCCTTGCGGCAGGAGGACGACCTGGCAGAACTGTTCCTTGGACAGTCCCAGGACCGCTTCGATCTCCATGGCGGTGTCCTGGTGGTTGGCGCTGACCGGTTCCCACCCTGCGACACCGTCAGTGGTGCTGGTCCGCTGGTGCAGCTCGACGGTTGCCTCGGCAGTAGCGGTGCCGGTCTTCGCACGTTTGCTGGGGTAGGACTGCTTGGGCTTTCGCGTGATCTTGAGGCGGCGGCCGGCTGCACTGAACTCCAGGATGACGTGGGTGCGGGTGTCGGTGGGGGCGTGGTCGCTGCGCAGGCGGTGGGTGGGGCGGATCCCGGGCACGGTGCCGTAGAGGGCGAAGCAGACGGCGTCCAGGATGCTGGTCTTCCCGGCCCCGGTGTCACCGCGCAGCAGGAAGAGGCCGTTGCTGGTCAGAGCGTCGAAGTCGACGGATTCTGTGCGGGCGAAGGGTCCGAATGCCTGGACGGTCAGGTGGTGGAGGTACATCAGCTGGCCTCTCGTGCGGCGGCTGCGGTGCGGACGCTCTCGAGTCCTTCTTGCAGCAGGTTCTGCTCCGGGACGGTGGCGGGGACGCCGGTGACGTGGTCGAGGAAGCCGAGGGTGATCTCGTGGTCGCTGCGGCCGTTGACGCGGGAGCGGTAGGACTCTTCCTCGGTGGTCTGCTGCTGGGAGAAGCTCAGCTTCAATGCGTGGGGGAAGCGCTGGCGCAGGCGTTCCATGGCCATGTGGGGCCGGTCGGTGTCGGTGAGTGTGATGTGCAGCCAGCATTCTTCGTACTCGGTGTGCTCGGGTTGGGTGAGCAGGTCGTTCAATGTGCCGGTCAGTTGACGCAGGCGACGGGGCACGGGGCAGAGGATTTTGCGGGCCGTCAGGGCGGAGTCGGCGTCCAGGTCGATGAGCCACGTGGCCTTGGGGTGGCCGGCCTCGGAGAAGGAGTAGGCCAGCGGGGATCCGCTGTAGCGGATGCGTTCGCTGATCTGCTGGCAGCGGTGCAGGTGCCCCAGTGCTACGTAGTCGACCCCGGCGAAGACGGAGGCACTGACCGAGGGAACGCCGCCGGCGGTGATGTCGCGCTCGCTGTCGCTGGTGTCCGCTCCGGTGACGAAGGCGTGGGCCAGGATGACGGACCGGGTGTGGTCCGGGCGGGCCGCGAGATCGGTGCGGACCTTGTCCATCGCTGCGCTGATAACCGCGTGGTGGCTGGGCTTCTCCGCCCCGAGATGTGTGTGGACCAGGCCGGGTTCGAGGTAGGGCAGGCCGTAGAAGGCGACCGGTCCGTGTTCGTCGTGCAGGACGGCGGGGCGGGCGCAGTCCTCCACGCTGGTGCGCAGGTGGATCCCGGCGCGCTCGATCAGCCGGGAGTTGACTCCCAGGCGGCGCGGCGAGTCATGGTTCCCGCTGATCATGACGAGCGGCACCTGGAGGTCGGCAAGCTCTCCGAGGACCCAATTGAACAGGTCAATCGCGTCCAGGGGCGGGATGGCGCGGTCGAAAACGTCGCCCGCAACAACCACCGCCTCGACGTGTTCCTGGCGCACCGTGTCCAGCAGGTGCTCAAGGAAGGTGCGCTGCTCCGCGAGGAGGGGCACCCGATGCAGTTGACGGCCCAGATGCCAGTCCGAGGTGTGCAAGATCCGCATAAACGCAGACGGTAACCACCTGGAAGGGTGTTACGGGCGGCTTTCCTGATAAACGAGCTTAGCTATGAAACTGAACAGATAGACGAAGAAAGGTTCTTCTCCCAGTACCGCATGGGGCGGCTGCCGCTGAGTAGCGAGCAGCTGGTGCCGGATGAGTTGTGGGTGCTTCTGCGGCGGCTGTGACGTACTGCCGGCCGGCATGTTGGTACTCGTGGAGGATGCCGCCGAGCCGTTCACGTCTTTGTATGTCGAGGCGAGCGATCTGCTCCGGATCGCTGATCGGGACCGGCGACGGGTACAGAGGGCGGGCGTTGTCGATGCCCTGATGGAGCCGATGGGAGTTGTAGAAGTCCTCGAACTTCGCGTAGGGCGTGCAGCAGGTGCCGCTGATTCAAGATCAAGGTACGGTCCAGCAGCTCAGGCATCACCGCGTTCCAGCGCGGCGCCCAAGACGGTGGCGCATCCTCACCGGATGCGGCCACCCTCCGCACCCTCATAAGCCGAAGTGGTCCACGGGTTCACGGATTCCGTCCCTGCACACGTACGGCTTCACCCACGGCACAACGAACTCCCCCTCCTCCGCCGGGCAGCGCCCCCTTTGCGCAGCCGAGGCCCGCACCCGACCGGGGGCAATGAACCGTCAACCCGGGCCCAGCATGGACACATGACCCCTTCCACCACGCCCCCAGCACTCCCCGCTCTCCTCGGTTGGCTGCGCGCCAACGGCATCGACCCCAACTGCGTACCCGAAGAGTCGCCCCTCAGCATCAGCAAAACTTCCGACGGGCAGCACCTCATCAACTACACCGAGTTCGTTCGCGACCAGGACGGCAACGCCCTCCTCGACGCGACCGATTCCGCCCTCTGCGCGCGGGAAAAGCGAATCGCTCCCTGCGTGGTCGAGCCGGACCCCGAGCTTCGCATCCCGGTCGCCAAGCTGGCGTAGCACTTGCTGTCAGTACCTCGTGCCACGCTGGACGAGCCCGGTGGTGACCTCACCTCGAAGCCGATGCCACCACCGGGCAGCAAGACTTACCACCTGCACATTTGACCGTCTGTCACCACACCATCACTTCTGCGATCATGAGGGCGCATCAGCCCCTGACCAGCTGGAGTACCTCCGTGACAGCACGTCGCCTCGCCCCCGTCGCCCCGATCACTACCGCCCTCCTCATCGCGTCACTCGTCGGGTGCAATCCAGGCGTAGCGAATTCAGGATCCGACTCCAAGCCGTCGGCCCCCGCCTCCCAGTCGGGCAAGGCGTCCGCAGCACCAGGCGCTCCTGCGGGAAGCGACCTGTCTCTGGCCGAGGCCATCGCGAAGATCCCGGCCGGGGATGAGGACCGCACTGGGTACGAGCGCGACAGCTTCCGCCTGTGGGTCGACGCCGACAAGGACAGGTGCGACACCCGAAAGGAAGTCCTGATCGCCGAGGCGGTCAAGGCACCCGACCAGGGAGCACGGTGTGCACTGACCAGGGGCGAGTGGCTGTCGTACTACGACGAGGTCACCGTGGACGCAGCCACCAAGCTCGACATTGATCACGTCGTACCGTTGGCCGAGGCATGGGACTCCGGGGCCTCGAAATGGGATGCGGACCGGCGCGAGCAGTATGCGAACGACCTTGACGCCGACAGGTCGCTGGTCGCCGTCACCGCAAAGACTAACCGGTCCAAGGCAGACCGAGACCCGTCCGAGTGGCTCCCGCCGGCCGCGTCCGCTCAGTGCACCTACGGCGCCGACTGGGTGGGCACCAAGCTGCGGTGGAAGCTCACCGCGGACGACAAGGAACGGGCGGCGCTGGAGAAGCTCGCCAAGGGCTGCTCCGACACCGTCGTGAAGTACGAGGTCGCTCCCTAATTGGGAGTCGGGCGTGGCATCCTCACCGCAGTCGGATCACGGTGAGAATGCCGTGCCGCCCCGACCCGGCCAACACCTCGACGACCATGTCGGTCTCCACCCGCGTGTACGTCTCCCCCTGCGCCCGGCGGTCTCCCACCACAGCCGAATTGGTCAGGGCAGACCCGATACGTGCCGCGAGGACGGGCTCCAGTCCGGCCGACAGCCGGACCAGACCACCCTCCCCCGCTATGTGAAGATGAGGGCGGCCGGGTAGCACCCTGACCAGCGGCGTCACCGGGCGAGGGCGATCGACGACTATCTGTCGAAGATCGAGGAGCTGGTGGTCCGTTCGCAGGGCAAGATCCGTGCGGACGTGGTCCACAAGAGGATCGCCACGATGGGCTTCGCGGGTGGGGAACGGACTGAGGTCCCATACCCCCACCGCGCGGTCGTCGCTGCCGGTGACGGCCAGTCAAACGTAAAGTAGTCTGTCTATCACAGCACTTATGGGCGGTACCCGTGCTTCACGGGTACCGCCCTCGCCGCTGCCCCCGTGACCCGCCGCGCACCGTTGAGGGAGCACGATGGCCGAGGAGATCGAACTAGCGGCAGCGGTGGCGCTCATACGGGATGAGCTGATGCGCGCCGCCGCTGCCGGGGCCGACGACGAGCTGCGGTTCGAAGTCGGGCCCATCGGCATGGAGTTCGCCGTGGAAATGCGCAGGGACGTCGCCGTAAAGGCGGGATTCAGGGCCTGGGTCGTCGCCGCGGACGCGGAGGGCAGAGCCGGGCGGACCCGTACACACAGGGTGACGCTGTCGCTGACCCCGAAACGGGCCGACGGCACGCCGGTGGAGATCTCGCACGACCCTGACGACGATCCCGGAGGCGATGCGGACGCTCCCCTGTTCACCCCGCCCGAGGCATGAACAGAAGCCGCCTCGCCGCCGTTCGCGCGAGCGTCAAGGGCAAGCATTCCCGGGTCAGTTCAGGGTGCGTAATCGGTCCGCGCCTCGTGCTGACGGCCGGACACGCCCTGCAGCCGCGCGGAGCGGCGATGACGCTCTCTGGCGTACAGGTGCGCGTTCAGCTCCTGACATCGAAGCGCACGGTCCCCGCCGAGGTGATCTGGGACGGGCGCAACGCGGGCCTCGACGCCGCCGTGGTCGAGGTGGTCCCCGAACACTGGCCGCGTGACATCGTCGACACCCCCGTACGGTTCGGGCGGTGGGTGACGCTGAAGGCCGGACAACCGGCGCACACCCTCGGCTTCGCGCAGGTGCAGAGCGCGCAGAGGCAGGGCGCAGTTTCCGGCCTGGAGACGGCACAGGTGTCGGGGACGGTCAGCCCCGGCGATCGGATGGTCGAGGGGCGCTGGGTGCTCTCGGCGGACCGGGCGCCCGAGAACCTGGGCGCCTCGCCGTGGAGCGGGCTCTCCGGGGCGGCGCTGTGGGGGGAGGAGTTGCTGTGCGGGGAGGAGTTGCTGTGCGGGGTCGTCGCTGCGGACTCCGCGCACTGGCGGCACGGGAAACTGGAGGCCATACCAGTGCACCGGATCCTCGCCGAGCCGGATCTCCTTGCCGTCCTGGAGTCCCGGCTCGACCACACGCCTGTCGCCGAGGCAGTCGAGCTGACCCCTCTGTGCGAACCGATCGCGCCGAACCGCCCTCCGCAGTCCCCCTCCGAACTGCTGCGCCCGCAGACCGAGGCGGTGCCCTTCGCGGGGCGGGCGGAGCAGCTGCGGGAGTTCCAGGATTGGTGCGCGGGCGGCGGACTCGCCACCCGCCTGGTCACCGGACCCGGCGGTCAGGGCAAGACCCGCTTCGCCCGCGAACTCTCCCACCGCCTCGCCGTCGACGGCTGGGTCACCGCGCAACTGCGCGAGTCCGGCGCCGATCGCGCCGACCTCATCCGCGGGCTCCGCGCCCTCGCGGCCGTTGACCACCGGATGCTGATCGTCCTCGACTACGCAGAGACCAGCCCCGCCCTGGTCGGCGACGTACTGGAGACGCTCACGGCGCGCGCCGGGCCTCATCCGATCCGTCTCGTCCTCATCGCGCGCAGCGCGGGCGAGTGGTGGGAGCAGTTGCCCGGAGCCACTCCGCGCAGCGCCGGGGTCCTCGGCGGGGCGCGCACCGTCGAGCTGCGCGCGCTCGCTCCGACGCGGACGGTGCGCGAGCAGCATTTCCGCGCGGCACTGACCGGACTCGCCCGTCAGCTGCCGCGCCTCGTGGGCTACGAAGCCGTCGGTTGGCCGGCCGTCGCCAGGGCGACCCGGGCCGCGCCGTACCGGGACGACGGGCGGGGCTCCGCGCTCCACCTGCAGATGCGGGCCCTGCTCGACCTCCTGGAAGCGGCCGACGGCACTCCGGGGCCGCACTGCCGGACGGGCGACCGTGATGTCTCCCGGGAACTGCTCGCGCATGAACAGCGGTATTGGACTCGCACCGCCGCCCGGTGGCCCCCGCTCCAGGGGCTTTCGGCAAGTGCGATCGCCGACGCCGTGGCGATGGCCACCCTTACGCGGGCAACCGGTCGCGAGCGCGCCCGGGCACTGCTTTCACTGCTGCCGGCCATCGGCCACGCGGACGGCGAGCGGGCCGCCGCTGCGGCGGAGTGGCTGCACGAGCTGTACCCGGCGACCGAAGGATCATACTGGGGCACGCTGGAGCCCGACGTACTCGGCGAGTACCACGTGGCACGTCAAGTGGAGCGCGGCGAGGGCCTGTTGGAGGAGCTGCTGCCGCACTTGGAAGGTCCGGAGGCCCTGCGGGCCCTCATGGTCCTCGCTCGCGCCGCGGCGCAGCCCCACTGCCCCTGCCCCGATCTCGCGCAGCGTACTGCCCGGCTCATCGCCGCGCACCCTGGCTCACTGGCCGTGCCTGCCGCCCTGGTAGCGGGCCGTGCCGAGAACCCGGACTTCCTGTTGCACGCGCTGCGCCGCCTGGCCGGGCGCAAGGACCTGTCACCGGAAATCCTGGAAGGGCTGCACGCCGCGGTGCCCGACCGCAGCCGGCTCCTGGGCGAGCAAGCCCTCGGCATCGCCGAGCGGATCGCGACCCTGCACCGGCGGCGGGCACGTCTCTCCGGGGCGGACATCGCCCTCGCCCCGGCGCGGGTGCGCGCCAACCTGGCCCGGGCCGAGCACAATCTCGCGGTACGTCTCTCGGCGGTACGGCGCTGGCCCGAGGCCCTGGAGTACAGCGGGCGCGCCGTGCGCCTATACCGGGGTCTCGCACGGCAGGATCCGGCGACGTATCTGCCGCTGCTCACCGAGTCGTTGGCGGTGCGTGCCCCGGCCTTGGGCGAACTGCGGTGCTTCCCCGAGGCGTTGGCGGACTGCGTGGAGGCAGTGCTGGTGGGCCGCCGACTGGTGGCCGCCGAAGTCGACGACGCGCCGACCGTTGATCCAGTGGCTCCCGTGGCAACGCTCGCCCGTGCGCTCAGTAACCTCTCCGTTGTCCTGCACGTGACGGGGCAGCGCATGGAAGCGCACCTCGCCGTCGAGGAGGCCGTGGACCTGCTGCGCCGGGTGGTGAGGGTGCGCCCCAGTCGGCAGCATCTCGCATTGCTCGCCGGGGCGTTGCACAACCTGGCCAACCGGCGTATCCCCGGCGAGTGGAGTCTGGAGGTGAGCACCGAGGCCGTCCTGATCCGGCGCAGGCTCGCCCAGGTCCACCCCGACGCGTATCTGTCAGGCCTCGCGGAGTCGCTGCACAATCAGGCCCTTGATCTGTCGGCGGCGGGACACGGGGAGAGTGCCGTGGAGGTCGTCGACGAGTGCCTGCGGTTGACCTTGCAGCTCGCCGAGGACCAACCTGTCATCTACCGGACACAGTTGGCGCGGGTGGTGCGTACCCGGGCACAGGTTCTGCAACAGGCGGGTCGAAGCAACGAGGCCGCGCGTACCGCCTACCGGGCGCTGCTGCTATACCGGGAGCTGGCTCGCGAGCGACCTGAGGAGTTCGGCGCGGCCGTGGAACACGTGCTGTTCGAGGCCGCGGACAAGATGTGGGACGTCGGGGCAACGGAGCACGGGTGGGCCCTGATGACGGAGTCGGCCGAGCTGGCCGCCGCACGCCGTGAGCGCAAGTGGCAGGCACAGAGGCGGCGACTACGCCAGCTCCGTTTCCGAGCACAGGTGCGCCGAGTGACGGGGATCCGGCTGCACGTGTCACGCGTGCGGCGGGCGAGTGCGTTGGATGGGCGCGGGGCGATGTACGGACCGGCGGACGCCCGCCAGCCGCTGGAGGAGCGTTTGGCGAAGAACGCGCGTGCTGAGAAGACGGGGCGTCGACGGCTGCCCCGTGTCCCTGGGCTGAAAGTGACGCTTGTGGTCCCGAACCTCGAGGAGGTCGTGGTGGAGGACCCCGCTCAGCGGGACCGCCGGGCCTGCCAGGCCATCATGGCGCAGGATGGCATCACCGCGAGTTGGATGGAGATGTTCGGCCCGGAAGGCGCCAGCCTGTTCGGGAAGCTGCTGTGGCACGTCCCCGGGGGGCGGGCCCCGGTCCTGTCCCCGGAGGAGCTCGACAAGCTGAGGGCGCTCGCGACGCGCCTGGTGCCTGGGCCGCCCGCCGTCATGCCGGGCGAGGCCACGGCCACGCCTTCACAGAGATCCGATAGCGTGGAACTGGTGCTATCAGAGATGGGCCGCTTTCCCGACAGCCTTCCTCCTGCCGAGGAGATGGTCCTCATCCATCGACGCTGGGCAGAGGAAAGCTCAGCAGCCAGAGGCCCCCTCGCCCAAGCCCTCGTCCATCTCGCTCAACTGAAGATCGGACTCGGCGACGGATTGGCCGGGGCTCGAGACGAGCTTGTCGAAGCAATCGATATTCTCACCTCCCTGGCTTCTGAGGAAGCGGAGGATTATGCCTATGACTTGCAGGCTGCCGCCAGCTCTAAGGAACTAGTTGACGACGTCTTGGCCCAGCAGCATGAGACGGATGAAAGCAACGACCGAATCGGTTGAGTGAATCGCCCCGGGTTCGGTAGAGATCTCAGATTGTGGTTGTGACCTGGGGTTTCGTGGTGGCGAGGTAGTAGTTGCTCTCGTATTCGACGGGCGGGATGTGCCCTATCTCACCGTGGAGCCGGCGGTGGCAGTACCAGTCGATCCACTCGGCGGTGGCCAGTTCGACCTGGGAGAGCGTCTTCCAGGGGCGCCCGGGCTTGATCAGTTCGGTCTTGAACAGGCCGATCGTGGACTCCATGAGCGCGTTGACACTCCTATAGTTCGTCAAGTCGCTTTTGCGGGTGGTTGCTTGGCCTTGATGTACTGGTAGATCTCGCGGGCCAGGTATCGCTTGAGACGGCGTTGTCATCAGGTGGCGGCGGGGCCGGAAGTGGGGTGAGATGCCGCTGAATGCGGACAGGAACCGCTGCGCGGCGCCCACGCTGTGGAAGCTTTTCATCGGCCGTTCGCGTTGCCGGGTGGGCTGATGACTGTTCTCGGCCCGGTTGTTCAGGCCCTCGTGGGAACGGTGCTCGACGGAGGGCATGACCTCGCGGTGGGCCGCGCCGTAGGAACGGAGCTTGTCCGTGACGGTCACCCGCGGCACCCGGCCCGTCTTCGTCAGCAGCGTGCGGAAGAAGCGCCTGGCCGCAGCTGTGTCCCGGCGGCTCTGCACCAGGATGTCGAGCACGTTGCCGTCCTGGTGCAGAGCCCGCCACAGGTACTTCCGCTCGCCGTTGATCTTGATGAAGACCTCGTCCAGATGCCACTTGTCGCCGGGCTGGGGCCGCCGGCGGCGCAGTCCGTTGGCGTACTGCTGAGCGAACTTCAGGCACCAGCGGCGGACCGTCTCGTACGAGACGATCACGCCGCGCTCCAGCACCAGCTCCTCGACCTCACGGAAACTGAGCGGGAACCGGAAGTACAGCCACACACAGTGCGAGATCACCTCGACCGGATACCGGTGCCCCTTGTACGACAGCGACATGCCCTCCACGGACGACCCCCTCCACCGTGATCAGCCCGAGGATCCTCCCACCCTGTCAGCCAACGTGACAGCGCCCTCGCCCGCGCTTCCGGGTTCCACGCACGACCTGACCGCCGCCCGTGCTCACGGCATCGTCGACGCACTCACCGATGCGCGGCTCAAGTGCTGGGCTGACAAGGCATACCAAGGAGCCGGCGGACCCGTCCGGGTCCCGTTCCGGGGCCGCCGCCTGAAGCAATGGAAGCGCCGGCACAACAGCAGCCACGCCAAGATCCGCTGCCTCGGCGAGCAGGCCATGGCGACTCTCAAGGGCTGGCGCCTCCTGCGGAAGCTCCGCTGCAGCACCAACCGGATCACCGACATCGCGAAAGCCGTCCTCGTCCTTCATCACGCATCAACGTGAGGTTGGAAAAGGCTCTATGTTTCTCCGATTCTAATCGGTTGACTGAGGACAGCCTGGAGCGATTTCTCATACCTATCCCTGAGTGCCTCCCTCACGCGATATCTATTCTTCAGCTCCTCGACCCCTAAACCACTGTGTCCAGGCTTTGCGCACGATTCTCGCAACTTAGGAGTGTCACGCCCAATCGCGTCGAAGTATGCGATCGCCGAAAGATCCATAACGGCATGCCAGTGAGAACGAACCTCTGGAGACGGGAAATATGTGGCGAGTCGGGCTTCCACCGCCTTTCCGGTGGATCGATTCTTCAAGTACTGTTCATCCAGGCTCTGTCGGTAGCTATCCCTTTTGATACCCCTACCCAACTGCCTAGCCGCCGCCATTTCGTAGTGCCGCATAACATAATAGAGCGGACCAGCCGAATCCGCCATCTGTGAAATTAGGTCATGGCGGATTTCTAGTTTTGTGCGGTGAACCAAATATGCACTCTGCTGCTCTGCCCGGAGATTCTGATTCTCCTCCACGATAGCTGCTCGGCTAGATTGATTCTTCTCGGTGACGCTGTGCGCAATCCAGGCTGCCACGCCTCCGGCAAGTGCTGCGCTGATGACCGAACTACCAATCAGTGTTTCCCAGACGGCTGGATCACTCATCCATTCCTCCTCGGCTCACGTCTACAAATATCACCCGTTTTGCATGCGGGCGATTACTGCGATCCGAATGAGGGATCCTCGGATTCCGAACCATTGCGGCTCATCAGCAGTCGTCTCTACCAGCGACGCTGCTCTTCGTCATCTACAGAGCCATGGTGGTGTGGGCGGAGTCGTTGTCCAGCACGACATGGATCGCCCGATGCGGATCGGCGACCGCATCCATCCGGTCCAGGAAGGCGGTGAAGGTCACCGCATCGTTGCGGGCGATGATCTCGGTCAGGACTTCGCCGGTGCCCACGTCAGCGCTGCGACCAGGGACACGCTGCCGCAGCGGCGGCCCGGATGACGGCGGGAGCGAGCCGCAATCGCAGTCTTCTTATCGATCGACAACACCACCGCGTCGAAAAACTGTCTAACCAATGAGCAGCGGGCGCCGCCGGCAGTAACTGGACCAGCCCACTGACCAGGCCACACTCACTGCCAGCCGTCAGCCTGCCCTGGCGCTCCGCATACGCCGGTGTCTGCGCCCGGACCTGAGCGCCTGTGCGACGAGACCACCGCCAGCGGCATCACCGCCGCCACGCTCCTACTCGAGAACTCGCCGTCGTCTTCCACCACGCCGTCCCCGGCGACGACGTCGCAGTCCGCGAGAGCTTCGACCGGCTGGAGCAGCTCACCCGGAACGGTGACTACGCGTACTTCACCGACATCGCCCACCACGTGGCTGGTCTCCCCCTCACCAGCCCCTCGCCAGCGCACTGGCTGGATGCACAGCAGGCCACCCAGCAGCGGTGGCGGGCCCTGGTCACCGCTTGCCGCGATCACCTGAGCACAGCCAGCTGACCTCGCTGTCACCGGGGATAGCCTGCGAGCGAGCACGGTGCCGATACAGAAAGGAGGGCCCGAACTTCCCGGTGATCGGGGTTGGGTGGAGATCTTCTGAGGGTGCCATGCGACCGGGCTGACCTGCACTGTCGCGCTTCGGTGTGCGCGACGGCCCCTGCCGCGCAGTCGAAATCCGCGCTGGTCAGCGAAGCCCGTAGTCGCGGCTCGACTGTTCCGGAGCGGAGGCGCACGCCACGTGGACCTCCGCGATCACGCACCGATGTCAAACCTGCTGGTCACAGGATTCTGATCAACCATCAGAAGATCTGCACCCATCGAACTTCCGCCCGCGTGAACCGCCAGGAAGCCGACGAGGTTGGATAGCTCCATGGTGGGACGAGAGCGCATGAAGAAGAGACGGCCTCCCTTCGGCATGCCGAAAAGCATCGTCCTGCTGGCGACGCCGGAAGGCTGGTGCCACAGTGTTCTCACCGGGGAAGGCGGGATGCTTTGCGGGCGTCTTACCGACGTGTCAGCCAACACCGACCCAGCCGAGGCACGAGCCGCCGTGGCCGCCATGGTGGCGAGACTCGCACACGACTTCCACAAAGCTGACGTCGACGTGACCTGGGATCCGCCTCGGGAACCCGGGTCATGGACAGCTCAGGTCACCGTTGCCGCGACCCCGCCGAACACCTGAAGTTAAACGACAAGCTGAATGCCCGGCCACCCCTGAGCAGCCATCACCCCGAGCAGCTTCGGGGCCAGCTTCGGGGCGTTCAGCTTGCCCTGCGTCCACGGCCCGCCACCAACCAACGCCCACCAAGCCTTCACGGCCTCGTGCCGGTCACTCTGCGGCACCGTCACCGAGCCTTGGACCTGGGACCTTCGTGCCGTTCCTGCCGGGCAGAGGCAGCGGGCTCAGCGGAGGGGGTGCGTATGGTTGGTGGGCTGAGGTGTGCGGGTTCCGTGGTGGGTCGGGGCGGTGGGTCGGTCAGGGTGGTGTCCCGAGTTCGTGGAGCCGGGTTCTGGCTGTTGCCACGAGATGTGGGCGGTCGGTGTGCAGGCCCAGCAGGGCGATCCTGACCCAGAGGAAGTCGCCCAGTTCCACGATGTGGTCGCGCATTCCTTTCCGTATTGTTCCGCCGTGTTGCCGGTATGCGGTGAGCAGTGTGTCCAGGACAGCGGGACCGCCCGCGTGGTATAGGTCCACGAAGTCCGTGGCGGGGTCGTCGACTCGGGCGTTGGTCCAGTCGAGCAGGCCTGTGAGGCGGACCGCGCCGCCCGGCTCGTGGGAGATCAGTGTGTGGCCGGGGTGTACGTCGCCGTGGACGGGCACTGTCGTGGTCGGCCAGCCGTAGTCGTTCTCCAGCCAGTGTGACCAGTGGGCCCGGCGACCGGGGGGCAGTCCGAGGGTGGTCTGGATTTTGTGGAGCTGGCGGGCGATTCGCTCGCGGGGCTGGTCCGGTGTCGTGCCCCGGAGGCCGGCCGTGGCGGGTGGCAGGGCATGCAGTGAGGTCAGCACGCGGGCCAGCGGTCCCAGGTACTGAGCCGCAGGGCCGATCGGGTCGACCGCCCAGTGGTAGCGGAGCGAGCGGGGGTCCTCCGTTCCGGCTGCCGTCCCCGGGAGCCGGGGGTAGGCGGTGAACTCCGGTGTATGTATGTGCCATTCGGGGATCCGGGTCGGCAGCAGGTTGCGCAGTAGTCGCAGGAGCCGGTCCTCCGCCGCCGCGGGCGCGACGACCTGTGTGCGTCGGGGGGAGCGCAGGATCCACTCCCGGCCGTGCTCGTCGCGGCAGTGTACGACGCGGAAGTCCCAGCCGGACTCGTCGATTACCGCGGAGCCGGGGACCACCGCAATGCCGTTCCGGACGGCGCGGTCAACGAGCTGCGGAACGCTGAGCGCTGACGGTTCCATGGCCTCAACCCTGCCCCGGCGATATCCGGGGCGAAACAAGTTTCCACCCGATGGAAGCTGACCCCCTCAAGGACCGGGATTGCTTGCGGACCGCAGTACGCATGGGGTTCGCTTCCGATGAAGCGCAACCGCTGCCCCGCTACCTCCGTTCTCGATCCGGGAGTCCATTTGTCGCCCGTACGCAACGACGGCGCAGTGACCGGTCTGCTGGCTCCACCGGTATTGGAAGAGTGGTACCGACGGCATCTGGACAGGGCCGAACTGGATATCAGTTCCAGCGGGGTCCAGCCGTATTCTTTCGCGGAGCTGCGCCGTATCGCCGGAATCAGCCACGACGAGCTCGACGGCATCGTCATGGACGACAGCACCTCGCAGGGTTCGCCCGAGCTGCGGCAGGCGATCGCCGACCGGTATGACGGGGGGCGCCGCGAGCATGTCATGGTCACTCATGGTTCGAGCGAAGCTATCGCGCTCACCCTGGGGACCCTTCTGGAGCCGGGCGACCGGGTGGTGCTGTCTGATTCGCTCTACCACTCGCTCGGCCACTTCGCGCGAGAGCGCAAGTGTGATATTCGCACCCTGCCACTGGGGGAGCTGTCCGGCGGGGCCTTTCCTGACACCGTACTGCGCGACACGATCGGGCCGGGAACCAAGGCCGTGGTAGTGAACTTCCCGCATAATCCGACTGGTCTCAGCCTTTCCGCCACCGGATACCGTGCTTTCCTCGACCGAGTGGCGGATTCGGGCGCCCTGCTCGTGTGGGACGCGGCTTTCGCGGAAATCACCCATGGCGCCGATCCGCTGCCCAATCCGGAAACGCTGTACCCGCACACCGTCTCGTACGGAACCTTCTCGAAGGTATACGGCCTGCCCGGACTCCGGCTGGGCTGGTGCATCGCCGCGCCGGAACTGATCAGGCGTACGTTCCCGCTGCGCGACCGCACGACGCTCTTCCTCTCGCCCCTCGTCGAACGCATTGCCCTCCACGCGGTGCGCGCCGCACCCGAACTGATCGGACCGCGAGCCGAACAGGCCCGGCGCAACTTGGAGTTGCTGGACGGCTGGATCGAGCGGCACGCCGACGTCGTCGCCTGGGAACGTCCGCACGGCGGCGTCTGCGGGCTTTTGGAACTCCCGCACGTGGCCGATGTCGAGCAGTTCTGCCTGGAGTTGCTCGACCGGACCGGAACACTCCTGGTGCCCGGCACGGCCTTCGGCCTTCGGCACGGGGTGCGGCTCGGATTCGGCGGTGCAGAGGAGGAGTTCGCCGCCGGTCTCGACCGCCTATCCGGTTTCCTGCTCGGCGCGCGGGGCGGGCGATGAACGGGCGGCATACGGACTTCCTCGACCGGTGGGACCAGCAGGTCGCCATCCGCCCCGGGGCGCCGGCCCTGATCGAGGGAACGGCCCGCTGGAGCTATGCCCACACCGAGGCGCGGGCCGGCGCGCTCGCATCGGTGCTTGCCGCGCGGGGCGCCGGACCAGGGAGCGTGGTGGGCCTGACTCTCGACCGGCCCCGGGACGCGGTCCTCGCCATGCTCGCCGTGCTCAAGACCGGCGCCGCCTTCACCGTCCTGGAGTCCGGTCTGCCGCCGGGGGCGCAGAAGGATCTGGTCGCCCGGGTGGGCGCCCTGCTCTGGCTGCACGACAGCACCCGGCAGGGGCCCTTGCCGGATACGCCGTGCCTGGACCTCGCCACCATGGAGACCGGGTCCCCCGCCGCGCCGTGCACCGGTGGCCCGGCCGCCCGCACGCAGTCGGCCTACATCCTGTTCACCTCCGGGTCCACCGGCCGGCCCAAGGGCATCGTGATCGGGCGCGGCGCGCTCGCCGGGTTCGCCGACGCGGTGGCCGAACGGCTGCTCCTCACCCCGGCCGACCGCTGGCTGCAGATCGCCTCACTCGGCTTCGACGTGGTGATCGAGGAGGTCTTCCCCGTCCTGGCGACCGGCGGAGCGGTGGTGTGCAGGCCCGACACCCTGGCGCTGGAACCGCCGGAGCTGCACCGCGTGCTACGGGAGTGCGAGGTCACCGTGGCCGAGCTGTCGACCCAGTACTGGCGCGAGTACGCCCGCTGGCTGGACGCCACCGACGAGACCACCCCCGCCGCGCTCCGGGCGGTCCTCGTGGGCGGCGAGCGGATGGAGCCAGGCGCCTATCGGACCTGGCAGCGCCACCAGCCGGCCGCGCTCGTGCACGTGTACGGGCTGACGGAGTGCACGGTGACCTCCACGATGTACACCGGCCGACTGCCCGCGGACGCCACCGAAGTGCCCATCGGCACACCGCTGTCCCACGCGGCTGTCTCCGTACGGGCCGCCGGGCGGGTGTTGCCGCCCGGCGGGACCGGGGAGATCCACATCGTCGGTCCCTCACTGGCGCGCGGCTATCTGCACGACGAGGAGCAGACCGCACTGCGGTTCTGCCCGGACCCGCATGCGGAGGGAGAGAGGGTCTACGCCACCGGGGACCTGGGCCGGCTGCTGCCGGACGGGTCCCTGGAGTTCCTGGGCCGGATCGACAGCCAGCTGAAGGTGCGCGGCCACCGCCTGGAGGCGGCGTCGGTGGAGCGAGCACTGGAGTCCGCGCCCGCGGTCAGCCAGGCCGTCGTCCTGCTCGACCCCGGTGACGCCACCTCGCTGATCGCCTGCCTGGTCCCGGCCGACCGGGCTCTGGCCCCCGAGGCCGGCACCGCCGCCCGGCTCACCGACGGGCAGCGCCGGGAAGTGGTGGGGCCGGCCGCCGCGGCCTTCCCCGACTGGGCCGTACCGACTCGTCTGTACTGGACGGCCGGACTGCCCAAGAATCCGCACGGGAAGGTGGACACGGCGGCGCTGGCGGCGACCGCCGCGGCCACCGCGCGTACGCAGTCCGAGACCGACGCCGAGCCGGGGGCGGACCGGCCGCCCACCGTGGACGAGCCCCTGCACGTCGTGCTCCACCGGTTCCGCGACGTGCTCGCGGCGCCTGCCCTCGGTCCCGACGACGACTTCTTCGCCCACGGCGGCCAGTCGATCCTGGCGATGCGCCTGGTGAGCGCCTTGCGCACGGACATGCCCGCGGCCGCCGGACTCCGCATCGCCACGCTGTTCGACTGTCCCACACCCCGGCGGCTCGCCAGGCACCTCGGCGACCGCACCTGACGCAGCGTCATACCAACCCGTGTCCACCCGTACGCACCGTTCGCCACCGAGGGCGCCCGAAAGGATCCGCAACCATGGCAACCGGCACCAGCAACGTTCTCGAACTGACCCCACAGGAAGCGCACCGTTCCGCCGACCTGGGCATCGAACTGGCCGGGAAGTACGCCTCGCCCGAGGACCCACAGCTCCTGTTCGACCTGCCGTTCCTCGCGGCCACACTGCCCGAGCGCACTCGAAAGTTCTTGCGTACCTTCGTGCTGGAGGGGGAGCGCGGCCACTGCGTGCTCCGCGGCCACCGGATCGACATCAGCCGCATCGGTCCGACCCCGGAGCACTGGCGGGGCCGTGACCGGCCCGCCGCGGAGTTCCCCGAGGAGATCCTGCTGCTCCTCTACGGCGCCGTCATCGGCGAGCCGTTCGGCTGGTCCACCCAACAGGACGGGCGGCTCGTCCACGACGTGTTCCCGATCCGCAAGCACGAGCACGAGCAGCTCGGCACCGGCAGCTCCGAACTCCTGACCTGGCACACCGAGGACGCCTTCCACCCCTACCGTGGCGACTACCTGCTGCTCTCGGCGCTGCGCAACCCCGACGACGTCGCCACCACCGTCGGCGAACTGGACCTGGGCGCCCTTGCCCCGGAGCACGTGGACGTGCTGTTCGAGAAGCGCTTCCACATCGCCCCCGACGAGTCCCACCTGCCCAAGAACAACTCGGCCGGGGACAACGAGGAGTCCGCCAGGCGCTTCGCCACGATCGAGCGGCTGATCAACGACCGCGAACCGCTCGCACTGCTGTACGGCTCGCGCTCCGCCCCATACATGCGGCTCGACCCCTACTTCATGGAGATACCCGAGGACGACCCGCAGGCCCGTGCGGCACTGGAGGCCGTGACCGAGGTCTTGGACCGGTCGCTGGGCGAAGTCGCCCTGCGGCAGGGCGACGTGCTCTGCGTCAACAACCATCTGGCGGTTCACGGCCGGGTCCCCTTCCAGGCCCGCTACGACGGTAGCGACCGCTGGCTCAAGCGCGTCAACGTCACCAGCGACCTGCGCAAGTCCCGTGATATGCGGGCGCTGGCCGGCTCCCGACTGATTGGCTGACCGGCCGTGCGAGCGAGTACCGACCCGGTTGAGCTGACGGTCAGCCGGCTCAGCGACGCCCCTGGGCTCGCGGACGCCGCGGACCGGCTGGTGGCCGAGAACATGCCCGACTTCATGACGTGGGAGTCCCCGGGGAACTGGCGCTGGCACCACCTGCACAGCCGCTTCGCCGCCCACCAGCTCTGCGTCACCGACGGGCAGGGCACCCTGGTCGCCGCCGCCCACGGCCTGCCCCTCCGCTGGGACGGCACCGCGGGCGGTCTCCCGGAGGGCGCCGACGACGTGCTGGTGGGCGCCGTCGACGGCGATCTCGCGGAGCGGCCGACCGCGCTGTGTCTGCTGTCGGTCTCGGTGGCGGCCTCGCACCGCGGCCGACGCCTGCCGGAGCTCCTGCTGCGCCGGGCCCGCGCCAACGCCTCCGGCGCCGGGCTGCGCGGGCTGGTCATCCCCGTGCGGCCCACCGGCAAGGCCCGCTACCCGCTGGTCCCGATGGTGGAGTACGTCCGCTGGCGAACGCCGGACGGCCTGCCCTTCGACCCCTGGCTCCGCACCCATCTGCGGCTCGGCGCCCAGCGTCTCGCCATCGCCGAGCGGTCCCTGGTGATCCGCCAGCCGGTGGCGCGCTGGGAACACGCCGCGGGCTTCCCGATGCCGGGCCCCGGAGGCTATGTGGTCCCAGGCGCACTCGCCCCCGTACAGGCCGACCCGGACGGCTCGGCCACCTACACCGAGCCCAACGTCTGGCTGTTCCACCCTGCCTGATCGGCCCCCAACCCGCCCATCACGACCCACCCGACATTCCCCGTCATCCGAACGGAGTGCTCATGTCTTCCATACGCCTGGCCGTGATCGGCTGTGGCGCCGCAGCGCGGGCCTGCCATCTGCCCGCGCTGCCCCAGGTCACCGGCGCCCGGCTCACCGCCCTGGTGGACCCCAACGCGACGCACGCCGAAGAGGCGCTCCAGATCTACCGCGAATACGGCGGGAGCGGCTCCCCCCTGCTGGCCACCAGTTGGCAGGAGGCGCTCGGGTCGTTCGACGCGGCGGTGGTCGCCGTGCCGCACACCCGGCACGCCCAGCTCGCCGACGACCTCCTGAGGAACGGCAAGCACGTGCTCATGGAGAAGCCCATGACCACCTCGCCCGCCGACGCCGAAAAGCTGTTGAAGACCGCGGCGGACCACCCTCACACCATGCTGGCCATGGCCCACCCGCGCCGGCTGTTCCCCGCGTACGCCTGGGTGCACCGGCTGATCCGCAACGGCGCGCTGGGCACCGTCAAACGCGTGCACTGGACCGAGGGTCACCCCTACAGCTGGGAGCCGGTCACCTGGTCCATGTTCGACCGCAGGCTGGCCCACGGCGGTGTGCTCACAGACACCGGCTCGCACGTCTTCGACAGCCTGTTCTGGTGGCTGGGCGATGACATGACCCTGATGGACCATCAGGACGACTCCCTGGGCGGCCTGGACAGTGACAGCAGGACCTGGCTGCGGTTCGGCACGGTCGACGTCATCGTCGAACTCAGCCGGCTGCGCCCGCTCGGCACCTCCTGCACCATCACCGGCACCGAGGCCGAGGTGACCATCGGCACCGACTTCCCCGCCGGGGAGTGCACCCTGGTCACCCGCTCCGGTGAGGTCCTGCACCGCGGCGACGTCGCCCCCGTCGCCCCCGCCCAGGGCGAGTGGGAGGCCCTGTTCGTCGCGCAGTTGGAGAACTTCGCCGCAGCCTGCGGCCCGCAGGCCGTCGCGCCCTACTCCACGGCCCAGGACGGCGAACGGGTCGTGAATCTGATCGACGCCTGCTACCACGGCCCGGCCCGGCGCGCCGCGCCCCAGCCGTGGACCGTCAACCGGACGAGGAGCGCGGTATGAGTGAGCTGACGGACATCTCCGGGCCGGCCGGCAGCCGGATCGCGGTCACCGGCGCGAGCGGCTTCATCGGCGGCCGCGTCGTGGAGCGACTGGTCCTGGGCACCGACGCCGAAGTACGCCCGGTGGTGCGCGGCTTCGGACGGGCCGCCAGACTCGCCCCGCTGCCGCAGGACCGTATCGGCTTCCGGATCGCCGACCTCACCGACGCGCCGGCGCTCGGCCGTGCCCTGGACGGTTGCGACACCGTCGTGCACTGCGCTTTCGGCAGCTCCGGCGAGGTTGACGAGCGCTGGGCGGCCACCGTGGACGGCACCGCGCACCTGCTGGCCGCCGCCCGGGACGCAGGGGTACGCCGGGTGGTCCACCTCAGTACCGTCGACGTGTACGCACAGGCCGAGGGGGCGTTCGACGAGGAGGCCCCGGCCCTGGCCTCCGATCCCGCCGACCGCGAGTACGAGCAGCAGAAGCTCGCCGCCGAGCGGCTCGTCCTCGCCGAGGCCGACAAGGGGAGGGACGTCGTCGTCCTCCAGCCCGGCGTGGTGTACGGACCGTGGGGCGGCCAGTGGACCACCGCCCAACTGGAGCGCAACGAGGCCGACTTCGCGGTCCTGCCGTCCGGCGGGGACGGCGGCGTGTGCAACGCGGTCTATGTGGACGACGTCGTCGACGCAGTCCTCGCTGCCTGCCATCGCCCCGACGCCGCCGGCGGGCGGTTCCTCCTCGCGTCTGGGGAACCCACCACCTGGGGCCGGTTCTTCGACCACATCCGGTCGATCCGGGGACTGGCCTCGGCGCCTGCGGACGCCTCCGGGGCCACGGTGCCCGACTGGGAGGCCGAACTGTACCGCGCCACCGGGCGGGTCACCTCCGACCGGGCCGCCCGCGCCCTCGGGGTGCGCTGCGCCACCACCCTGGACGCGGGCATGGCACTGACCGCCGCCTGGGCCGAGTGGATCGGCCTGGGCGGCGCCCGCGAGGGCAGGGCCGCATGACCCGTGTCCTGGTCGTCGCACCGCACCCCGACGACGAGGTCATCGGCTGCGGCGCGTCAATGGCCAAGCATGCCGGCGAGGGTGCCGAGGTGACCGTCGTCATCGTGATCGCAAGGGAGCGGAGCCTGCACGACGGGCAGCGCAGCGACGCCGACTTCACCGACGAGACCCGCAAGGCGTCCGCCGCCCTCGGGGTGCACCGCTGGGAGCTCTGGGACGAGCCGTCGCGGGACTTCCTGCCGACCCGCAAGGCCCATCTGGACCTCGTCCGGCTGATCCGCGAGGTACGGCCCGACATCCTCTACGTACCGCACCGCAAGGACGGTGACGTGGAGCACCGCATGGTGCACCAACTCGCCACCGAGGCACTGTGGATGGCCACCTCCGACTTCTTCGGGGAGACCGGGGAGCCGGCCCCGGTGCCCCGGCTCGTCCTCGGTTACGAGGTGTGGGCGCCGCTGGCGGAGTTCCAGTATGCCGAGGACGTCACCGGGTTCGTCGACCAGAAGGTCGAGGCGATGCGGGCGTACCGATCACAACTGCGCCACGCGGCTTGGGACGACGCGGTGCGCTCGCTCGCCCGGTACCGCGGGGCGGTTGCCACCGGCACCACGCACGCCGAGGTGTTCGAGGTCATCAGCCTGGGTGCCCCGCCCACTTCGTAGTCACCGCCGGGCGGGACACCTTCCCGGCCCTGGACACTGATCGAAGGAGTAGCCATGGCCGAGCGGCTCTTGGTGTGCGGTATCGGCTCCGGCATGGACCGCTCGCTCGCGGCCGTGAAGAAGATGGGGCTTGAGCTCGTGGTCATCACCGACCGGCCGACGGAACGGGTCACCCGGGCGGCGGACCAGGTGCTCGTGGCCGACCCGGGGCGGCACGACGCGGTACGGCGGGCCGTCAGCGCGGCCGGGCTGCGCGATGTCGACGGTGTGCTGTCCCTCGGCTACGACAACCCGCCCGTGGTCGCCAGGCTCGCCCGCCGCTTCGGCTGCCCGGGCGTCGACGAGGAGACCGCTCTGGACTGCCATCTGAAGGACCGTCGGCTGGCGGTGCTGGAACGCGCCGAGCTCCCGGTGCCGCGGAACCGGACCGCCGACGACCTGTCCGGCGCGCTGGGAGCCCTGGCGGACATCGGACTGCCGGCCGTGGTGAAACCGCGCGACCTGTCCGGCTCGGCCGGCGTGGCCAAGCTCGACACACTCAGCACCGCTCCGCAGCGGATCCGCGAGGCACTGCGGCTGAGCAGGACGGGCCGCATCGTCATCGAAGAGTTCCTGGAAGGCACCGAACACACCGTGGCCGGGCTCGTGGCCGGTGGCACCTTCCATGTCACCGGCTTCGCCGACCGCGAGTACGGCCGAAAGGAGGAGTTCGCACCGCATTTCTTCGAGGGCGGCGACACCATGCCGTCGGCGCTCGCCCCGGACACGGTCAAGGACATAGTGGACACGGTGCGGGCCGGGGCCCGAGCCCTCGGACTGCGGGACGCCGTGGTCAACACCGACGTGCTGCGCACCCCGGACGGCCGTACCCACTTGCTGGAGATCACCTGCCGGATGACCGGCGCGCGGATCGCCACCGAGATCATGCCGCTGGGCACCGGGGTCGACCCGCTCCCCAACGCGGTACGGCTGGCCCTCGGCCGCCCCATCGTCCTGGAGGAGTTGGTGCCGGGCGCCGGACAGGCCGTCGTCCAGCGCTTCCTCCCCGCCCACGGCGGGACCGTCGACTGGGTCGGCGACCTCGCCGGCGTCCAGACCCCGGCGCAGGTGTACGACCTGTTCTGGGGTTGCGAGCTGCGGGTGGGCACAACGCTGCCGCCGTACACCGGCGGGGCGGACCCGCTGGCCGGGGTGATCGTGACCGGGACCGACGCGGTCCGTGCCCAGGCCATGGCGTACGAGGTCCTCGACCGGCTGCCGCTCAAACTCAGCGGCACCGTGCAGCCGGTGGGCTCCCGCTTCCGCTGACAGCGCCACCGGGCGCCCGGAGCGCCCGCGCTCGACCGACCGTCCCGCAGGACCGACATCCAGGAGGAAGCCGATGCCGATCGCCTACACCCAGTGGGCCGACACCTACGAACTGTTCGAGGGGGAGACCGCGCAGGAGACTTGGAGGCAGGGGATCGCGGCGGACCTGGCCAAACTCGCCGGCGGGCCGGGCCGGGTCCTCGACCTCGGAGCCGGCACGGGCGTCGGCACCCGCGTACTGGGCAAGCTGCTGCCCCGTCTGGAGGTGACCTCGCTCGACCGGTCCCCGGAGATGCTCAACTGGGGAAAGGTACCGAAGGACCGCCAGATCGTCGGCGACATGGCGGACTTCCGGGCCGGCCAGGACGTCACAGGTGATGCCTTCGACTTCGTCGTATCGGGGTTCGACGCCCTCAACTACCTGCCCCCCGAGGCGCTGGCGAGCTGCCTGGCCGGTGTGGCCGACGTGCTGCGCCCCGGCGGCCACATGGTCTTCGACTACTCCACGCGCAAGGTGCTCTCCGCGGACTGGGCGGCGCTGGAGTATTCCCAGGACAAGGACGGCTACACGCTGCACCGCCGGCACGCCTGGGAGAGGGCGTACGACCGAAGCCGGACGGTGCTCACCCTGAGCCGCAGCGGCGAGGTCCTCTGGCGCGAGACCCACATTCAATACGTGGTGGACCCCTTCACCCTGGAGGAGATCGCCCGCGCCCACGGCCTGCACACCGTCGCCGTACGGAACATCGAGAGCGACACGTACTCCCCGAGCCACACCACACACGTCTACGTGCTGCGCAGGAAATGACCGCGCGGCGGGAACAACGAGCAGGAGAGAGGGAGAGGATGACCGTCACCGAGGCGGAACTCACCGCAGGCCTCGCCAGGACCAGTATCGTCATCGCACTCAAGGACGACGTCAGGATCGTCGAAGCGATCGCGTCGGTGGACGAGCCGGAGGTGGAGATCGTGCTGGCGCTCAACGGCGCCTCGGACGAGATCCGCCGCATCGCGTCCGACCACCCGCGCCCGCTCGTGGTGACCGAGATCCCCGACGCGGGCAACCTTGGGGCCGCCTACAACGCGGGCGCCGAGGCGGCGAGCGGGCAGTACCTGCTCTACATGGACTCCGATTGCGTCTTCGCCCCGGGCGTGGTGCGGATGATGGTCCGCTCGGTGCTCGAACACCCGGTGGTCAAGGGCCAGGTGGTGTACGGGGTAGGGGGCGGGGTGCTGAGCCTGCTCACCGCCCGGGTCCGCGAGTACGACGAGGGGGACTACGTCAGCGCCCTCTCCCCACCGCTGATCTATGACCGGCGGGTCGCCGACTACATCGGCGGATACCACTACGACCCGCTGGTCCACTGGTGCGAGGACCGGGAGTTCGACTTCCGGCTCCAGCTCGCCGAGATCCCCGTGGTCCACCTGCCCGACGCGGTCATCCACCACGACGCCCAGCACGGCCTGCAGAACCTTCGCAGCTACTGGCGCTACGGCATCGGCGAGGGCATCGGCCAGCAACTGGGCGTCTTCACCACACCGGCCGTTCCCGTGCTGTGGCGGCTGTACGACTCGGCTCGGACGCTGCTCGGCTGCGCGCGGGCCAAGGGGCCGCTCGCAGCGGCCTTCTACGCGCTGCTTCAGGCCACTTATCACACGGGGACGCTCTACCACCTGCTTCGGGACCCGTTCGAGGTGGGCCACCGGATGCCTGCGGCCGCGCGCCGCATCCGTATGCTGCGCGCCGTTCCCGAGCACTGTCCGGAACTGACCCCGGCACAGCGGAGCCGGTTGCGGCGGGCCCACCGTCGGCGGGGGCGAGTCATCGAGCCCGTGGCCGACCTGTCGGTCTTCCATACGCCCGTGCCCGCCCCGCGTTCCGTTCAGCGGGAGTAGGTGGCGTACCGGAACTCCGATCCGCCGAAGCCGAGTTTGAAGCGGTTGATCAGCCGGGTTTTCTCGCTCGTCTCTCCCGTGTCGATACCGCTCAGATCAAGATGTCGCAGCCCACGCTCGGCCGCCCATTTCATGGCCTGGAAGTGTACGAAGTTCAGTGCCGCCTGGGAACGGTACGCGGGATTGGTCGCGACATAGCGGGACTCCACGGCGTCGCCGTTCACCAGGCACACTGAACCCGCCGCCATCTCCATGCCGTACACGGCTCCGAACAGATGGACGCGTTCCAACTTCAGCAGCTCCCGCAGATACTCCAGTTCGGCGAAGTCGGGCGAGTCCGCGTTGTGCATGGCCGCGGTGTAGATCGGGTGGAACCGATCCAGCAGTCCGGGGTCGTCGGTGAAGGTGAAGCCGTGACGCAGCGCCCGCCGGACCCGGCCACGGGTGCTCGGGCGCATCCGGGCGAGAATCTGTTCGTCGGTTCCGGTGGCGTCGACGAGCAGTGTGTTGAACTCCGCGCCCGGCCGGAAACCGTGCTCGGCCAGTACTCCGGGCAGCGCCCACGCGGGCTGGAGCACGAGGGTCACCCGCGGCAAGCGGGCGATGTCAGTGAGGAGCCTGCCCAGGACCTCCGGGTCGGGCACACCGGTCGGACCCTTCCACATGAACCAGGACCCGTCGGTCTCCTCCAGCAGCATGGTGGCCAGGCACCGGGTGTCATCCCAGACCTCGGTGAAGCGCACGGCGACCCCTTGCCGGCGCAGGAAAAGCAGACGCTCCCAGTCCTGATGGAAGTCGTCCGGCTTATTTCGGCCGGTATCCGCGATATTTATCAGCGGTTCATCGACGGCGTTTCGAACGTGCAGCATCCGGAAGACCTCCCGGTCCGACGAGATCGAATCGAAGAAACGAGACAGGCATCCTGACACCTCTCTTGACAGGAGGGTGATGCCCGCTCAAAGTGAGAAACCGATTCCAGTAAGGAATGGGATGGAAAACCCGCCAGGGATGAATTCTCCATTCTGCTGGCGCTTTCCTAAGTTTTGACACGGGGGCGGGTCGCTGTCAATAGCGAAACCCCACGGCTATCACTCAGAGGAGAGTATTTCATGCGTATTCTTGGTGTGAATGGATGGCCGGGAGCGAGCCACGACGCGTCGGCCTGCCTGCTCATCGACGGGGAGGTCGTCGCCTTCGCCGAGGAGGAGCGCTTCACCCGCTCCAAGCATTCCTACGGCCAGGCCCCGCACCACGCCGTTGCCTGGTGCCTGGCCGAGGCGGGGCTGTCCATCGAGGACATCGACTTCGTGGCCCATGGGTGGGAGATGCCCGAACTGCTCGCCCGGCGCGGTCTGGAGTGGTTTCCCACCCCGGGAGAGGCACTGGACTTCCTGCTGCCGCGCGATGTCTTCCCCAGGCGCCGGGACCCCCGGCTCATCTTCGTCGAGCACCACATGGCCCACGCAGCGAGCGCCTACTACTTGTCGGGCCGGGACAGCGGGGCCGTGCTGATCCTCGACGGGCAGGGCGAGAACGAGAGCGCCACCCTGGCCGTCGGCGTCGGCGGCGAACTCAAGCTGCTCCGGTCGATCTCGCCGGGGTGGTCGCTGGGGTACTTCTACGCCGCGGTCTGCGAGTACGCCGGTCTGGGTGCCGACGCCGCCGGCAAGCTCATGGGCCTCGCCCCGTACGGGACGCCGGGGGACACCACCTTCGGCGGCGCGCTGCAGGTGCACGGGGACGGCTACAGCGTCGACGCTGTGCCGGAGGACCTGCTCTCGCGCGGCCGCACCGACGAGGAGGACGACACGATCCGGCTGTGGATGAACCGGCTGGAGAAGACGCTGACCCTGCCGCCCAACGCCGTGTCCCGCCACTTCGATCCGGTGCTCGGCCGCTACACCAAGCGGACCGCGCGTGACCCGTACGACTACCGCGACCTGGCAGCCACCGCGCAGGAGGCGCTGGAGCAGTGCGTGCTCGCCCTGGTGCGCGGACTGCTGCGTGACAGCGGTGAGTCGACCCTGCTGGTGGCCGGCGGTGTGGGCTTCAACGCGACGCTCAACGGCAAACTGATGCGGCTGCCGGAGGTGGAGGACCTCTTCGTCCAGCCGCTCGCGGGTGATCAGGGGGTGAGCCTGGGCGCCGCCAGTTGGGTCGCCGTCCAGGCCGGGGAACGGGTCCGGCCCATGACGGGCACGGTCGCGTGGGGGCCGCAGTGGGGTCCCGACGCCGTCCGGCAGGTGCTGGACGCGACCGGGACGCGCTACACCGAACCGGCCGACATCGCGGTGGCTACGGCGGACGTGCTCGCCGGCGGGGGGATCGTGGGCTGGCACCAGGGGCGCAGTGAGGGCGGCCCCCGGGCGCTCGGGCACCGCAGCATCCTCGCCGTGCCGTACCCGGCCGAACAGCAGGACCGGATTAACCTGACCATCAAGGACCGTGAGCGGTGGCGTCCGTTCGCGCCCAGCCTGCGTGAGGAATCGGCGGCCGAACTCCTCGAGCTGGACCGGCCGTTGCCGTACATGATCGTGACCACTCCGGTTCCCGAGCGGCACCGGCGGTACCTAGCGGCAGCCACCCATGTGGACGGCACCACCCGTCCTCAGACCGTCTCGGCGGAGGCGAACCCGCTCTACCACCGGCTGCTGGGACAGGTGGAGGAGCGCACCGGGCGGGCGGTGGTGCTGAACACTTCCTTCAACGGCAACGCCGAACCCGTGGTCTGCTCACCCCGCGATGCCCTGGCCACCTTCGCCCGCGCACCGCTCGATGCCCTGGCCCTGGGGCCGTTTCTGGTTCAGAGGTAGGCGAGCGCGGTCCCGGCCCTCCACCGGGCCGGGGTGGCAGCCCGGCCCGGTGGGCATGAGCGTCACAAAGCTCAGGTCCCTGGCGTGCATGACGTTCGCCGCGAGGACGGTGAACTCCACGCGCCCGCGCGCCGGGTCGTCGATGCTCAGCGTCGTGCCGTCGGGGTGGGTGGGGAGGGCGCCGATCTCCGCGTCCCAGAGCTCCTTCACCACCGGGTCGGCCAGCAGACTGTCCAGAAGGGCCATCAGGTCCTGGCTGTCGGGATTGGCCGCGATCGCGGCGCGCAGCTCACCGAGTACCGGCACCGCCCAACTGTCGCGCCAGTCGACCAGCCGTTCGGTGCGAAAGGCCTCGTTCAGCAGGCACCAGCGCAGCACGTTACGGTCGGGCATCTCGGCCACGCTTTTGGTCCTCACCCCGAAGACGAGATCGAGATAGCCAGGGTTGGCGACGACCAGGTCCCAGCACCGGGTGTAGATGCAGGCCGGGTAGGGCTGGCGCTCGACCAGTTGGGCCCAGCGGGGATGGAGCGTGCAGTGGGCCCGGTCGGCGGCCGGGGAGAGCTCTCCGGTGACGTAGAGGAACAGGAACTGGCGCTCCTGATCATTCATCTGCAGGACTGCGGCCACACTTTCCAGGAATTCCGGAGTCGCATTCTTCATACGTCCGGACTCCAGCGTCGCGTACCATCGCGTGGAACAGCCGAGGAGGGTGGCTGTAGTTTCCTGGGAAATTCCCTGGCGGCGCCTCTTGGTGCGAAAATTGCCGGGATCAGCTACGGCCCGGGCGCGGCATTTCCGCAACAGTCGGCCAAGGTGCTTCCTTACCTCGTCTATACCCGAGTGTCCTGCCTTCAAGGCCTTCCCTCCAGATCGGATCCTAAGCTGCCACGGCCGCCGCGATCAGGCCTCGATGGGCGATTTTTCGTCAACTCGCCCCCCTTAGTACGTACCGATGGAAAGGAGACTAGTGTCTCGTGATCCCGTCAGCGTTACGTGATCTTGTGTGTCTCGTTGGTGCTGGCATGGAGCTTTCCGTGGAACAGGCCGCCGAGTTGCGGG
>NZ_JBEOVN010000025.1:0-55169 GCF_040295565.1 Streptomyces sp. NPDC002785
CTCTCACCGGGCAATACGTCGAAGGCCCCCGCTGCTCGCAGTGGGGGCCTTCGACGTTGGTGGTTGCAGTATTGGTTGCGGTTGCCCTTCTGGCGCTACGCCGGCCTCGGGTTGCGCCCCTGTGGCCGCCTCGGCCAGGACGACGGCGGTAGTCAGTCCCGCCACCTCAGCCCCGACCGGGCGGTCGCCGCCAAGGATGAGGAGGGTACGCCCCTCGGCGTCGTCCGCGCCATCCTTCTCGACGGAGACGAGCTGGTCCTGATCAAGCGCGCACGGCACAGTCTCAGCCGTCCAGATCAGCGCGTCATGTCCAGCCGCGGCTGAAGGCGAGCGGTGCACCGAGGAGTACCTACGCAGGTGACCCTTCACAGATGCTTCCTCCGTTCAGAGAAAGGTCACCCGGACGTGCCGTCAGCTGAGCTCCGACGGCATACGGTCGACCTCGTTCTCAACCAGGCCGTGGTGTGCAGACATCCCGGATCGGTCATATGTGGTGGGTCACCGTCGGTACCCTGCCGTCACTGTCCGATCCGAACAAACCGGGGGTGCGATGCAGGCCGGCGATGTGAAGCTGGGCGCGGTCTTCGCGAACGACCATCAGAACGTGATCCCGATCTTCCAGAGGCCATACGTCTGGGATCAGGAAGCGAACTGGCTCCCCCTGTGGAAAGACGTCCGGACGGCCACCGAAGAGTTCGAGGCGGAACAACACTCCCCGTCCAGCCAGCAGGACCCCCGCACCTATTTCCTCGGAGCTGTAGTCCTGCAGCAACGCCGCAGGCCGCCACGCCGACTCGCGTCGTCGCACATCATCGATGGCCAACAGCGTATGACCACCCTCCAGGTGCTCTTGGCCGCTGCCCGCTCGGTGGCCCACACCCTCGCAGCCGACAGTGTGGCCGGTCGCTTCGCAAGCCTCTTGGAGAACCGCCCCGAAACGGTTCACGAAGACTTCCCGGACGACCGTTACAAGGTCTGGCCGCTACCGCAGGACCGCAACGCCTTCCTTTGGGCAGTACGGGCTCCAACTGACGAGCGTCCACTGCCCAAACCTGCTCATCGACTGGTACGCGCCCGCGAGTGGTTTGAGCAGGAGATCGCAGAGTGGGCCAAGGCCGGAACAGCCCCAACGCAGCGATTGGACGATCTCTACTACACCCTCCTGGAGCGCATGCAGCTCGTCGAGATCGTTCTTGACGCCAGAGACGACCCACAGGTCATTTTCGAGGCACTGAACCACCGAGGTGTTCGCCTCGATGCGGCAGATCTGGTGAAAAATCTACTGTTCCAAACATTGGACATCCAAGGCCAGCACACTCAGGCAGAAGGACTGCTGATGGAGTCCTGGCTGCCACTGGATGATTTGCCTTGGCGAGGGGACGTCACCACTGGACGCATTAAGCGCGCCCTGATTGATCTACTTCTGTCCTACTGGCTAACCATTCATGGACGCCGAGAAGTCCTCATCGAGCACCTGTTCGTTGATTTCAAAAAATGGCTCACTGAAAGCGGAGCCCAGGCCGCCGATATAATTCGAGACATCCGGCACTACGCAGATACCTATCAGGCCATGCACAAGCTCCCGATGACGGATCCGACAGCGCAGCTGCTCGACCGTATGCAGGCCACTTCCACTGCGACACCATGGCCCGTCTTGTTGTACCTCCACGCCACAGAAGCAGTGCCACCCGAGCAACGACATATCGCAGCGAATGCCATCGACTCATTCTTGATGCGGCGCGCCATATGTGCAATGACGACCAAGGACTACAACCGGCTCTTCGTCCAGGTGCTGGCAGACGCTCAGGTCAGCGACCCAACCCAAGCAGGAAATGCCGTGGCGCAAAGCCTGCTCGGCCAAACCGCAGACGCTCGGCTGTGGCCCAGCGATGGCGATTTCTTAACGGCATTGACCAGTGCGGATATCTACAACCGCTGCTACCGGGCGCGGTTGCGCGCCTTCCTCATCGGGCTGGAAAACCACCTGCGAACCCCGAAGACCGAGCCAACTACTCCCTTGGCATGTTCGAAATCGACACTCAATATCGAGCACGTCCTACCGCAAAAGTGGGAAACGCATTGGCCTCTTGACGGCGGCGCCGATGATGACCGCCTTCAGCAACGGATCAACGCGGTCCACCGACTCGGCAATCTGACGCTTACGACAACCAAGCTGAATCCCTCGCTGAGCAACAAGGGATGGAGCCACAAGAAGGACTCGCTCCGTAGCCACAGCCTGCTGCGACTGACTACCGCATCCATCCTTACAGCGCCTGAAGGGCTTGAGCGGTCTTGGGACACAGATACATGGACAGCAGAGTGGAATGAAGACCGCATCACTCTACGGACCATGTGGCTGACCAAGGCAGCCTTGAGTGCCTGGCCAAGGGCCGCGTCCGACGCCCAACAGGCATGAAGGCTGTTCCGGGTCTCATTTCTGGTCTCATTCATCATTGTGCAGCGGCGTTCGCAGCCAGGTCCGCAGACAGCCCAGCCGCAGGTCAGAACGCTCTCACCCCTTCCTGAACCCCCAAGCGAACATGTGGAAAGTTGGGGGCAACCCCTCACGAGTTCGAATCTCGTATCCTCCGCCATTGCTCTCACCGGGCAATACGTCGAAGGTGACGGGTTCGAACCGTTTGCGGCCCGGACAGCGCTGCCTGTCCGGGCCTTTGGCGTTCTGCTCGCTGCCCCAGTCAGGTACCGAAGGCCGCGGTCAGCACCCCGAGGCGCAAGACCATGCAGCCGACGAACGCCGTGCCGGCTACGAAGACAGCCTCGGGTCGTCCTGTCCCTGAGCACCTTTTCAGCATGAAGGCCGGCAGGGCGACGGCTACGGAAGCCAGTGCAGCCACGAAGCGCCAGGTGACTCGCGTCGCAGCGGGCAGGTCACGGTTCGCCGCACGGACGTCGGACCGCCGCTCCGGGCCAGGATCCCTCTATCAGCGGACCGGCCCATGACTCCCGTCCGGCTCCCGTTTGCTCTTGTTTGGCCCATGTCAGATTCCTGTCAGATTCCTGTCAGATCTCCCGAGGTGGGACAACCGGTGACGACACGTCACCCTCTCCCGGTGCGGGGGGTGCTCCTGGGGTTCCTGGGGCGCTGAAGCACGACCAACGATGAGGAGACACCATCGTGAGACAGGTCTCACGCGCGCTGACGGTTGCCTTGGCGGCCGTAGCGCTGGCGGCGAGTGCGCCAGGGTCGGCGCACGCGCAGCCGACCGCCGACTCCATACCCGGCGCGCCGACCGGCGCCTCCGGGGAACGGCTGCCGGAAGGGTGGCGTGTCGAGGGTGGGGAGCTGGTCTGGAGCTCACCCGAGCCCGTGGGCATGGGCGGCGCCCTGGTCGAGTTCCGCTCGGGGGCGCGGACCCTCGGCGTCCCGAAGCCCTCCCCCGACCAACGCACCTTCCGGCTCCGCCTCGACGGGGCGAGGGTCGGACCGGTGAGCGAACTCCAAGTGGTCGCCGGTTCGCGGCGGCTGGACGCCGCAGGGGCTGACCGGGCACCCGGTCAGCGACGCCTGACGGCCGCGGCGGTGCCCCAGGAACCGTTCCCCGCCAACCCGGTCGACCCCGGTGTCGCCGGTAAGTACCGCACCACCAGCGGTGAGTACGTTCTGAAGTCGGTGAGGCTGCCGGGCTACGCCGAGCCCGTGGAGATGCGCGCCACGGTCGTCGGTCCGACGGACGCGCCGGGGAAGCGGCCGATGGCGCTCTTCCTCCACGGCCGCAGCGCCACCTGCTACGAGCCCGGCAAGAACAGCGCCGGCATGCAGTGGCCGTGCAAGCCGGGCCACAAGGCGGTCCCGAGCTACCGCGGCTATCTGCACGACCAGAAGCGCCTGGCCTCCCAGGGCTATGTGACCGTCTCCATCTCCGCGAACGGTGTCAACGCGCAGGACGGCCGCGCGGCCGACTACGGGGCGCAGGCCCGTTCGTCCCTGGTGCGCCAGCACCTCGCCCGCTGGGCGGCGTGGGGCGCCAACCCCGCGAAGGCGCCCAAGGCCGTGCGCGCGACAGAGCCCGCGGACCTGTCGAAAGTGCTGCTCGTCGGCCACTCCCGGGGCGGCGAGGGCGTCAACCGGGCGGCCCTCGACAGCGTCTCCCCGCCGCCGCCCGCCGAGGACGGCTACCGGGGACCGGTGGGCTGGCGGATCCGCGGCACCGTTCTGATCGGCCCCACCATCTTCGGGCAGAACCCCACACCCGACGTGCCCTCCATGACCATCCTGCCGGGCTGCGACGGCGATGTGAGCGACCTCCAGGGCCAGATCTACCTCGACGGCACCCGGGGCATCGGCCGGGGCACGGCGCTGCACAGCGCGGTGTACATGGTCGGCGCCAACCACAACTTCTTCAACACGCAGTGGACGCCCGGCCAGGCCGAGGCCCCGGCCGCCGACGACTTCTGGGACGACGAGGACAACCCGGACCCGGTGTGCTCGGCAGGGGCCAAGACCCGCCTGAGCGCCAAGCAGCAGCAGACGGCGGGCACCACCTACATCGCCGCCGCCGCGCGGCTCTTCCTCGCGGGCGACGACCGGGTCCGCCCGCTGCTCGACGGCTCCGACCGGCGGGCGCCCTCGGCCGGCCCCGCCCGGGTGCTGACCCACGCCGTCGGCGGCAACCGCACCCCGGCGATCCGGCCCGACGGCCCGCTCTCGGTGACGAACGGGCGCGTGTGCCGGCAGATCACGACGAGCACCGCCCGGGCCTGCAGGCCGGACTCCGACCCCAGCGGGTCGCCACACTTCGCGTCCTGGGCGAACGCCACCAGCGAGCCGGGCCGCAACGCGGTCACGGCCCGCTGGACCAAGCCGGGCACCCCGGTCCGGCTGACGCCGGAGCGCGCCTTCTCGCTGGCGGGCTCCGAAGCGCTCGCCCTGCGGGTGATAGTGCCGCCGAACACCCGGGGCACCCGGCTCGACATCGCCCTCACCGACACCTCCGGCAAGCGGGTGAGGCTCGGTCAGGTCACCGTCGACGGCCTTCCCGGCTCCGACTCGACGGCCGCGCACTGGGCGCGTGAGGTCCGCGTCCCGCTGAAGGCCGCCATCAGCGCCGGTGTCGACCTGAAGCGGACGCAGTCGCTGGAGCTCACCCCACGCAGCAGCTCCGGCGAGCTCTGGCTGATGGACGCCTGGGGCTGGCGCCCCGGCACCCCGGCGGTACGCCCCGTCGCGCTCCCGCGTGTCGACATCGGCAGGCTGACGGTCAAGGAGGGCGACTCCGGCACCCGCACCTACCGTGTGCCCGTCCGGGTCACCGGCAAGGGCACCGGCGTGGTCAAGCTCGCCGTCCTCGACCCGAAGACCTACAAGTCCACCGTCCGCACCGTGACGGTGAAGGCCGGCGGCTCCTTGGAGACGTCGATCACGGTCAAGGGCAACTCCCGCTACGACTACGACCTCCGCCACGACGTCGCGGCCAAGCCCGTGCGCGGCACGGCCGTCGGCAGCGCCTTCGGGGGCGTGCTCGTCGAGAACGACGACCCCAGGCCCACGGTCAGCGTGACCCCGGTCGCCGGCTCGGTCACCGAGGGCCAGAAACTCACCTGGAAGGTGGAGCTCTCCGAGCCCGCCGACACCAGCATCGAGACGCGCTTCGACCTCCTGCCGGTGAGCAAGGGCACCGAGCTGTCCACGAAGGACGTCGACGAGGAATGGCTCTCCGAGCTCGGCGAGTCCGCCGACCCGGAGCGGCCCCTGTCCACGAACAGTCCCTCCCTCTGGGTCTCCGTCCCCGAGGGCAAGACGAGCACCGAGGTGTCCGTGCCCACGGTCACCGACGCGCTGACCGAGCCGGAGGAGTCCCTGCGGATGCAGGCGCACATCCTCTGGGAGGACGAGTGGATGGAGGGTCCCCTCCTCACGGGGAAGGTCACGGACGCGCGCCAGGGCTGACGCCCAGGGTCCACGTCCCGCGCTGACGGTGCCTGAGCGCACCACCTGGCCGATGGCACCGGCCCCCGCCACGGGGGCCGGTGCCATCGGCGTGAGAGGGCCACGCGGGGGCCACGGAAACCCGCTTCCCCCGGAGCGACAGGCACAGCCCTGGCGGACAAGCCCGCGCGACCGCAGCCCGAAGAAGCCCGAGCAGGACCCGCCTGTGGACGACTCCGCGCAATGAGAGCCAACCATCGTCAAATTGTGGATGAGTTCCGGCGATTGCACGATCAAACTGGTGTAGTACATGACGAAATGGCCCATTCCTGTCGGCCGAAAGTGCCAGAGGGGCGAGCTGTCGAAAGTTTCCTTACTGGATCAAGGCGGCCCGCTGGCGCGGGCCGCGCGCGCTGGCGGCCTATGGCCGCCGACGCTCCATGTCTCCGCCACCGCTCCGGCGGCCCCGTCCACTCAGCGCGCAAGGCCAGACCAAGCGATCCGACAGGGATCAGGAAGGCCCAGCTACCCCGCGGCGCAGGCCAAGAGCAGGGCAAGGTGGCGCAGGCCCGCCGTGCTGCGGGTGGGCCACGTGACGGGCAATCGTCAAAGCGCGGGAGCGTCGTGACTGACGTGTGGGGGTGTCCGTCAGAGCAGGGATGGAGCCTGCCCGAATTGCTCAGAGAGCACGTCCTTCTGACCGTGCTTGACCCCGATCTGAACAGGGCGCCGGCCAGAGCCGCTCCGGTCGGCCGTGGAGATCGGGTGCGGCAGACAACGCCAAACACCCAAGAGAAGGCGGTAGTTGACGCGGAAAGGCCCCAGCGCCAAAAGGCGACGCCGGGGCCCGGAGGGAGGATCGGTCAGGTGGTCGATGGGGCGGGCGTCGAGCCCGGAGGGTGAACCCCGGTCAGTTGCTCCGCACGTTGGCGCAAGAGTGGGGCCAGCTCGACGTACCAGCCGCGGCCGACGGCCTGGAGCATCTCGGCGAGGGCGATCTGTTCGCCGATCCGGCCGGCGGGAGTGTCGAGGACGTGGGCGAACTCGACGCGGATGCGGTCGGCGACGGTGGGGACGCGGAGGCTGTTCACGTAGAGCATGGCCGGGTCATAGCCGACGGGAACGGCGCCCCAGCGTTCCCAGTCCAGGATGACGAGGGGGTCGTGGGTGAGGTTGGCCCACTGGAGATCGGCGTGGCCGGTGATGCGTTCGGTGATGGCCGGAGCGGGGATGCCGAGGAACTCGGGGAAGACCCGGTCGGCCCAGGACTGCCGGATGGTCTCGCGGGGTGGTTCGGCGGTGCTGAGTGCGTCCAGGCTCTCCCGAAGGGTCGCCCACCAGGAGTCCGGCAGGCCCGGGTCCGCGGTGAGGTCGGGGGTTTCCTGGGAGATGACCGGCTGAGCGATGTAGTCGATCAGCTCCGCCTCGAAGACGTACTCCCCGCCATCCCAGCGGTGCAGGTCGTGGAGGTGCGGGCGGGAAACCTTGTCGGACACCCGTTCCTCCGCGAGCGCGATGCCCTCGTTCCGGGTGGCGGGGGTCTTGGACGCCTCGCCACAGTGGACGCGGAGCCAGTGGCCGCCCTCGGTACGGCTGCCGATGGTGCGGCCCAACCAGCCCCACGCGGGCGCCCCCGTCGTGGTGGTGGAGAACCGGGCGGCGGCGTGCGCCAGAGCTTCCTCCATGCGGGCCCTGGTCGTCTCATCCTTGGGCGAGTACATCGGTGACCTTCCTGAGGTGACCCGGATCGAGCGGGGAGGCGATGACGTCCTGTGCAGCGCTCCAGTGTGGTGGGCTGCCAGCGGACAGCAGTACCACGTCCTCGATGAGGCTTCGGATGCGCTGCTCGATCTCGTCGCGGATGGGCCGGACGGCGTCGATGCCCCGCCCGGCCGGGTCGGGGAGTTGCCAGTCGAGGTAGCGCTTGCCGGGGAAGACGGGACAGGTGTCGCCGCAGCCCAAGGTAATGACGACGTCGGAGGCTTGGACGGCTTCCACGGTGAGCACCTTGGGTACCTCCGCCAAGATGTCGATGCCGACCTCAGCGAGGGCTTCGACCACGGCCGGGTTGACCGAATCGGCCGGCGCGGAGCCTGCTGAGCGCACTTGCACGCGGTCGCCGGCGAGATGGGTGAGGAAGGCGGCAGCCATCTGCGAGCGTCCGGCGTTGTGGACGCAGACGAACAGGACGGAGGGCAGCGTGGTGTCAGGCATGGGCGGGGTCTTCCTGCGGCGAAGGCGTGTTGGGCGTCGAGAAGTAGCGGCGGGCGTACAGCGCCACGTAGACGAGACCGATCAGCACGGGCACTTCAATGAGCGGACCGACGACGCCGGCCAGGGCCTGACCCGAGGAGGCGCCGAATGTAGCGATGGCCACGGCAATGGCCAACTCGAAGTTGTTGCCTGCGGCGGTGAAGGCGAGCGTGGTGGCGCGCGGATGGTCCAGGCCCACGGCGCGGCCCAGGGCCATGGACCCGGCCCACATGAGTGCGAAGTAGACGAGCAGTGGCAGGGCGATGCGGGCCACGTCGAGGGGCTGTGAGGTGATGGCGTCGCCCTGGAGGGCGAAGAGGATGACGATCGTGAACAGCAGGCCATACAGGGCGAAGGGGCCGATGCGCGGGATCAGCTTCGCCTCGTACCAGGCACAGCCCTTGGTCTTCTCACCAATCCGGCGGGTGAGGTATCCGGCCGCGAGCGGGATACCGAGGAAGATGAGCACGCTGCGGGCAATCTCCCACACCGACACGTCGAGTCCGGTCTGCTCCAGGCCCAGCCAGCCGGGCAGGACGCTGAGGTAGAACCAGCCGAGCGCCGAGAACGCAATCACCTGGAACACCGAGTTCAGAGCGACCAGGACGGCCGCCGCCTCGCGGTGTCCGCAGGCCAGGTCGTTCCAGATGATGACCATGGCGATACAGCGGGCCAGGCCGACGATGATGAGGCCGGTGCGGTATTCGGGCAGGTCCGGCAGGAACAACCAGGCCAGGGCGAACATGAGCGCCGGGCCAACGATCCAGTTCAGCAGCAGCGAGGGCAGCAACAGGCGCCGGTCACGGGTCACGGTGTCGAGGCGGTCGTACCGAACCTTGGCCAGCACCGGGTACATCATCACGAGAAGCCCCAGCGCGATCGGCAGGGACACCCCGCTCACGGTCACGGTGGCCAACGCGTCCCCGAGCTCGGGGACGAGGCGTCCCAGGCCGAGCCCCACGGCCATCGCAGCGAGGATCCACAAGGCCAGGTAGCGGTCCAGGAACGACAGGCGCCCGGCCACGCCCTGCTCAGGCGTACTCGTGCTCACGAAGCAGCCCCGGCCGTCTCCGAACGGTCGGGCACCGGCTCACCGGCAGGGCGGGTCAGGATGCCCGCGAGGCGGTCGGTCATCTCCGGCTGCAACCAGTAGTAGACCCAGGTGCCGCGCCGCTCGCAGTCGATAAGACCGGCCTGCCGCAGCAGCTTGAGGTGATGCGAGATCGTCGGCTGCGACAGGTCAAAGGCCGGGGTCAGGTCGCAGACACAGACCTCACCGCCCGCCTGTGAGGCGATCATCGACAGCAGTCGCAGCCGCACCGGGTCACCCAGCGCCTTGAACACCTTCGCCAGCTCGACAGCCTGATCTTCGTCCAGAGGGGCGATCAACAGCCCCGGACAGCATGCACCGGTCTCGTCACCCTGGCCGAGCCGGACAAACTCTTGATTCGACATGCTTCTATGTTGACATCCTTCGATATAGCGCGCAATCTTGCATCGACGGACATCAATACAAATCGATGGGAGCACCGCCATGTCCCGCGCTCAGCTCGCCCTGCGTGTCAGCGACCTGGAGGCGTCGATCACCTTCTACTCGAAGCTGTTCGGCACCGAACCGGCCAAGCGACGTGAGGGCTACGCCAACTTCGCCATCACAGAGCCCCCGCTCAAGCTGGTCCTGATCGAGGGGGAGCCCGGACAGGACACCCGCCTGGACCACCTCGGCGTCGAGGTCGAGTCCACCGACCAGGTCAACGCGGCCACCACCCGGCTCATGGACGCCGGCCTGGCCACCTTCGAGGAGAGCGACACCTCCTGCTGCTACGCACTCCAGGACAAGGTGTGGGTCCACGGCCCCGGCCAGGAGCCGTGGGAGATCTACGTCGTCAAGGCCGACGCCGACACCCTCGGCAAGAGCGCCCGGCCCGACGCGAGCAGTGACGGCTGCTGCACTGGCCAGCCCCAAGAAAGCGAGTCGGAGACGGCGGGCTCGGCGCCTGCCTGAAGGACTCGGCCTTCCTGACTGGTGTCCCGTGATTCTGTTGCCGTTGCTTTGACGCCTGTCAGAGGATGAGCGGATTGACCTCGTTGGTGCAGTCGGATCCCTCACAAATACAGGCTTCTCTGCCGCACGCTGCCCGCGAGGAACCCGGAGAGCCGGGCACCGTAGCGGATCCAGCGGCGGCGCGGGGGCCCTGAGCGCAGCAGGTCGGGGGTGTGGGCCAGCAGCCAGGTCCAGTTCATCAGCACCACGGACGCGCTGCGTCGTTCGAAGCCGGCGTGCTGGTACGCGGCGTAGAGATGGGCCCCCGACTTCCCGTAGTTCCACTTCTGCCGGGCCAGCGAGGACAGCCCGTCGCGCAGGCGGTAGTGCATACGGGCGCAGGGTGCGTACCCGACGCGGTAGTCGCACAGATGGGCACGCCAGGACAGATCCATGTCCTCGCCACCGCCACGGTAGTTCTCGTCCCAGCCGCCGATCGTCGTCAACACGTCTTTCCACGCGGCACAGTTGGCGCCCCTCGCAAACGGCAGGAAGTCTGTTTGCTCGGTCATGGGCAATGGCTGCTCGGCTGTGTACGCAGGGCTGAGCACAGTGCTGTCGAGGCTGCCGCCGATCAGATCGGCGTCGCCCGCGGCTTGGGCCAGCGCGGCGAGCCAACCGGGATCGGCGACGTCGTCCGCGTCGCAGAAGGCGATGAAGTCGCCGCGGGCGGCGGCGATCCCGCGGTTGCGGGCGTAACCCTCGCCTGCGCGGTCGCGCGCCTCGACGATCCGCAGACCCGGCAGTTCGGCGCGTGCCTCCTCGGCCACGTCCCGGGTCCGGTCCACCGAGCCGTTGTCGACGACCAGGACCTCCCAGGGCCGTGGGTAGGTCTGGGCCGCGAGCGCGCGCAACTGCGCCGGGAGCGTGCGGGCGCCGTCGCGGACGGGGACGACCACGGAGACCAGTTCCGGGGTGCGTTCGTGCTTGCGGGGCCCGGCGGCGGGAGCGTACGCGCAGTGCGTCAGGAAGGTGCGGCGGATGACGTCGGCACCCGGGGCGAGAGCGGTGCGGGTGGCGCCGTCGTCCTCCCGGCGGCGTACCAGCAACCGCGGCACAGCCACCCACGCGGCAGCAACCTGCCCGCTCGCGTCGAACAGATCCCGTCGCACGGCGTACGCGCCACCACGCAGTTCGCCCGGGCCGCCACGGGTGCCGGGCCGCCCGGGCGGCAGGGCGATGCCGTCCACCAGGCCGTCGGCCCGAAGCTCAACCGTGCCGCAGTGCACGATGCCCGCGCCGCAACCGGCCCGGCTCCCGGCATGCCTACCGGCCCCTGCCCCGACGCCGTCACCAGCCCCCCGCCCGCCGTCGCGAGCCGCCTCCGCCAGCCTCCGCAGCCATCCCCGCAGCGCCTCGTCGGTGCCCTGGAGGAAGGCCACGTAATCGGTGTGCATGCTCCTCGCCGCCTCGATGCAGGCGGTCTCCAGGCCCGCGGGCGCGCAGTGCACCACGTGCACTCCAGCAACGTCGGACTGCGGGCGGGGTGCCAACGTGACGACGGTGACGGAGACAGGGGGCAGCGTCTGCTCGCAAAGGCTGCGCAGCACGGGTTCCCAGTCCCCGTCGGGCGCTACGACGACGACGCCGAAGTCGGGCAGGGGGGCATCCATGTTCCGGTCCTCGTGGTCGCTCATCATGCGCCGGCGTGCTCAGCCGAGCTCGATCGGTTCGAGTGCGAAGTCGATGTCGTTGGGCGGGGCGACCAGCAGGGGCAGGAGTTCCTCCCGGGAGCGCGCCTCACGCCTCCTGCGCTCCTGAGCGGCCATGGCCTGCGTGTAGGAGCGGCGCTCCGTGGACGCGAAGCCCGTCTCGGGCGCCTGCGTCAGCGATTTGGGCCAGATCCGGTAGCGGTACAGCACCTGGCGCACACTGCGCAGCCGGTACAGGCGGGCCGCCCGGAGATGGAAGTCAGTGTCGGCGCCCAGCCTTACGGTGCCGTCGAAACCTCCCAGCCGTTGGAGCACCTCCCGGCGCACGACGGTCGACGGATGGAGCACCACCGTCGATCGGCCCATCCGCATCCACAGGTTCCCGTGCCGGGGCATGCGCCGGTGCCCGGTCGTGCGGCCGGCGGCGTCGATGCACTCGTACGCGCAGCCCACCAGATCGGCCTTGCCCCCTTCCAGCAGGGCCAGCTGGCGGCGCAGTCGGCCGGGCAGGCTGATGTCGTCGGCGTCCTGGAACCCCACATACGGCGTGTCCACCCGTTCCAGCACCTTGTTCTTGATGCGCAGATGGCCGACGTTCTCGGAGGTGCGGAGCACGACGAGACGCGGGTCGTCCGCGTACGGGCGCAGAGCGGAGCGCCATGCGTCGTCGGGCGAGCAGTCGTCGACGACGATCAGACGGAGGTCGGTACGGTCCTGCGCCAGGACCGAAGCCGCCGCCGGACCGAGGTAGTCCGCGCAGTCGTAGTGAGGGAGGACGACGGTGACCGCCGCCCCTGTTTCCTTCGATGCCCGCACCGCGGTCTCCTCCTAGGTCTCGGCCCTGCGGCAGCCTCTGCCGCTCACGGGGCTGTGCCGTACTGCTGTCACACGCCGCCCGGCCTCACACCGCAGCGGGTTCCCCGACCGCGGGGCTGCGGAAGTCCCCCTCGTCGCCCCATGGCACGTACCGCAGCGGGTGGCGCACCACCCCGCGTACGGCCAGGTTCGCGGCGACCCCGCAGAACCAGGTGAAGTGCACGGCTTTGACGGTCCAGCGCTTCAGCCCCCGTACGGTGCCCCGGCTGCCGTCCCAGGGTGCGAGCGGCCAGAGCCCGTGGAAGAGGGTGCCGGTGAAGTACTGACGTGCGGTGGGCCACGGATAGTCGGCCATGCATGTCACATGGCTGTAGAGGGAGCGGCGGAGGCGGCGGAGTGTGTCATGCGTCCTGCTGACCCGGTAGAAGCTGCCGTAGGCGTCCGGCAGTACCTCCAGATCACGCAGTGGGTCGGCGGCGTCGGCGTCGAGGAGTTCGAAGAGGACGTACCCGTCGTCGGCGAGCCGTCGTGACGGGATGCCGGAGGCAATGACGTCGGTCGCGACGAGCATGCAGGCCGCCGCCGGATACGCGCCCGGCGGCACCGTGAAGTCGGCGATCCTGCCCATGGTCCGGGATGCGGTGGAGGCCCGGGGCAGCGCGACAAGACGGGCGCCGATGGCCCCGGTGCAGCCACGCCCCCGGAAGCGGGACACCAGCCGCTCCAGGCACTTCGGGCCGAACTCCACGTCGTCGTCGGTCCACAGCCAGCCGGTGTAGTCGAGCTTCCGGGTGAGTCGCAGTACCGAATTGACGGTCCGCAGCTTGCCCGGTCCCGGCAGCGCGAGGCCGACCACGGCGGTGCCCCTGTCGTCCCGGGCGAGCTCGGTGAGCCGCCGCAGCCGGCGCAGTGCCTCCGCGTACTCGCCGGATCCGTACTGCATGCCCACCCAGACGGTCTGGGGCAGATCAGGGTGGCTTTCGCGTACGTCGGCGAGAGCGCCGAGCAGATGACGGAACGCGGTCTCGTGCGCGTGCGCATCGCACCGGTTCACGTATGTGGGGAGCAGGACACCGAGGCCCGTGGAAGGCAGTCCGGCGAGCAGTTCGCGGGACAGCCCGTCGGGTTGGACCGGGAGGGGGGTTTCCCCGGGTCTCACGAGTGTGAGGGGTGTCCGGGGTTCGGAGAGAGGGTCGAAGCCGCGGGCCACGACGCGCTGTATCCAGGTGCGTCCGCTCTTGGTGCCCCCGCGCATCCGTAGCCCTTTCGTCTGCCCGCCGACGTCCGGTCCCTGGAAAAGCACCTTTTCGCGCGGCTGCCATGAAACAGGCGGAATGAGGCACAATTTCAGCGCGATCACGGTAACCAGCGCTACTCAGTGATCACAAGACCAGCTGCCGGGCTCCCTGCAATTGGCCGAAATTCCCGGTTCACCAAGGCCCTTGACTCGATTTGACGTCGGCACGGGCACAAAAGCTCCCGCGCCGACGTGGCCGAATCCGGCCTGTCCCGGGCGTTGTTCGACTCATAGCGCCTCTCGGAGGCGGCCGAAAGTATTCATTCGCGAGGTATCGGACATGCCGTATCCGTACGGGAGTGCGCCGCCGCTCGACCGAGTTGTGGGAGGGTGACTGCACAGGGCGCGGCGGCCGAAGTACTGGAGCCGGGCGGACCTGAAAAACCCCATGATGATGACGGCCAGAATTCCGCGCCATTCGCCGCGGACGGCAGGAGGGTGACACACATGGTGTATTCCGCGAGTGCGGAACAGCGGTTAAGCGGCGTATCCGGCGGCAAGGGGCGAGAGGTCCTCCTGCACGCGCACGGGATCGTGAAGAGTTACGGCCGGCGCCGCGTCCTGAACGGCGTCGACCTCGTCGTGCGCGCGGGCGAGGTCGCGGCGATCGTGGGCAGCAACGGAGCCGGCAAGTCCAGCATGCTCAAGATCTGTGCCGGGCTGCTCTCCCCGGACGAGGGCCGGGTGACCATCTCGGGACGGCTGGGCTACTGCCCGCAGAACGCGGGCGTCATGAACTTCCTCAAGCCTCGCGAGCACTTCACCCTCTTCGGCGCGGGACGCGGCATGAGCGGCCCGGCCGCGGACCGCCGTGGCCGCGAGCTGGCCGGCCGGCTGGACTGGACCGTCGCCAGAAGCACCCTCGCCAAGGACCTGTCGGGCGGCACCCAGCAGAAACTGAACGTCGTTCTGTCGGCGCTCGGCGACCCTGACGTCCTGCTGCTCGACGAGCCCTACCAGGGCTTCGACCACGGCTCCTACGTCGACTTCTGGCAGAACGTGTGGGGCTGGCGCGAGGAGGGCAAGGCCGTCGTCGTCGTCACCCACATGCTCAACCAGCTCGACCAGGTGGACCACGTGCTGGACCTCAGCCCCAGGACCCAGGAGACCGACCGATGACCCGAACGCTGCGGATGGCCGAGATGACCCTGCGCGAACTGCTGCGCAGGCGCGGCGTTCTGGGCCTGCTCCTGCTGGTGCCGCTCGTCTTCTACCTGGGCCGGCACGACCAGGCGGGCCAGGCCATCAGGTTCGCCAGCCTCGGCGTGGGATTCGCCGTGAGCACCGCGGCCCTCTTCTCGGCCGTCGGCAGCCGGGAGATCGAGCCCCGGCTCGCCCTGTCCGGCTTCCGGCCCCAGCACCTGTACATCGGCCGCACCCTCGCCCTGATCACGGCCGGGCTGCTGATCTCCGCGCTCTACTCCGTGGTCGTCATCGTGGACCAGGACGTGCAGAGCCCGCAGGCCGTGGTCCTGGAACTGGCGTTGACGACGGTCGTCGCCGTGCCGCTGGGACTGCTCCTCGGGCTCGTCGTCCCCCGCGACCTCGAGGGCTCCCTGCTGCTGATCTCCGTGATCGGCGCGCAGATGGTGATCGACCCGGCGAAGGACTCCGCGAGGCTGCTGCCCTTCTGGTCGACCCGAGAGATCATCACCTACGCGGTCGACGGTTCGGCCAGCGGTTCCCTCGCCTCCGGAACGACCCACGCCATCGTGGTGGCCGGGCTGTTGATCCTGGCGAGCGGCGCCGTCATGTCCGCCCGATTGCGACGCCGGGCCCACATGCAATTCGTCTGAATCCACCTGTCTGTATGGGCTACCCGTCGGGGCCGGGGCCAGGTGCGCCGCCGCCCCGACGGCATTCCACCGGGCCCGTCGCCGGACAATGCCCCCTACCTCACGTAAACGAACACGTGTAGGGTTGGATGCCGTCATGCCGATACGCGCTGAGTGCCTCGGCATGGTGTCCCGATTCGTCGCCTCTCCCAATGGGAGGAGAGTACGTGAACGGTGCACGGCGATTACCCGACGGCAATTCTGTCGACCAAGCCCTGTCGAGGGCAACGGAATTCCTGCGGTCCACACGTGATGCGGACGGCTGGTGGAACGACTACGAAGTCCGCGGCCCCGGCCAGTTCTGGGCGACTGCCTTTGTCGGGGCCTCACTCGCGGAATTACCGGACGGTCCCGGGCGAACGGCGGCCACCGAGTCATGGGAACTGCTGAAAAAGTCCCGCGGCCCGTCCGACGGCTGGGGCTACTGCCCGCAGGTGCCCGGAGACGCCGATATCACCTCCTGGGCGCTGCGCCTCGCGGAGGCGCTCGGCGCCGATACCGACCCGCGTGCGGCCGAGGGGTACCGGTTCGTCGACGCACATCTTCAGGGGGACGGGGGAATCTCCAGCTATCTGCCGGAAGTCGCCGCTCCCTTCCTGGAGCGGGTCGCTCCGCGCTGGGACGCCTGGTACGCGAGCCACCCGTGTGTGACGGCCGCCGCGGCCGGGCTGCGGGGACTGCCACGGCGTGAGCGCCTCCTGGCCAGGCTCCGCGAGATCCAGCGTCCCGAAGGATCGTGGCCCGCCTACTGGTGGCCCGACCGCGAGTACCCCACAGCCCTGGCGGCGGAGGCGCTCACCGCGGGTCCCGACGGCCCCGACTGCCCGGAAGCGGCCGCGGCTGCCCGCTGGGCCGCCGACCGGATCGGCACGGACGGCGCCGTACGGACCGTATGGGAACCAGAGGGCTCCGCTTTCGCGACGGCCTTCGCGCTGCGCGCCGTCGTCACGGGCGCGGCGCCGGACGGCGCAAAAGCCGCTCGGCGAGCAGTCGATCACCTTCTCCACACCCAGTCGCAGGACGGCAGTTGGCAGGCGTCCGCATGGTGTCAGGTGCCCGGCCCGATGGAGCGGAACCCCGATGAGCGAGAGCACTGGGAGCGTGGGCGTCGCGGAAAGGCCGCGCTGGGATCCGTGGTCCTGGACACCAAGGCGCTCTACACCACCGCATCCGTCGTCGCCGCACTGGCCAGAACCCGCGCCGCGCCACAGACCCTGACAGTCACCGCGGAGCACTCCGCGGGCGAAGCGTGACCGCGCGCACGGAACAGCAACGAACAACGAGGGAACCGCACTTCGGATCAACGGGCAACGAGGGCACGGCACTTCGCGTCAACGGACCGCGAAGGCCCGCACCTCGCATCATCGGACCGCAAGGGGGAGCACGCTGGTGAACGCATCACCGGAACTGGCCCAGCACATAGGACACTCGACGGCGCCGCCCCTGCTGAGCCCGGGGAAGTTCCTGACCCGGTTGCAAGGCCACCCTCCGGGTCCCGTCCACATCATCGACCCCTTCAAGGTCCCGCAGCACGAAGCCGTCGAGAAGGCCGTCGCGCTCGACGAACTCGGCTTTCCCGCCATCATCCTGGCCAGCACCGACTACGAGTCGTTCGAGACCCGGATGGACCCGTACGTGGCCGCCATCAAGGCCGCCACGTCGCTGCCCGTACTACTGCACTTCCCGCCGCGCAAAGGCTTCGGCTTCCCGCTGGTGGGCGGCGCCGACGCGATGCTGCTGCCCGCGCTGCTGGGTTCGCGCGACGACTACTACGTATGGAAGAGCTATCTCGAGACCCTGCTGAACATGCCCGGCAGGGTGGACCGCGAGGACTGGCCGGAACTGCTGCTCACCGTCGCCCTCACCTTCGGCGAGGACCGCAGGACCGGTGATCTCCTCGGCACCGTGCCGGTGGCCACCACGACCACCGAACAGCTCGACCGGCACATCGCTGTCACCCGCAGCTTCGGCTTCCACATGGTCTACCTCTACTCGCGCAACGCGCAGGTACCCATCGATGTCGTCCGGTACTTCCACGAGCGGCTCGACCCGGACCAGATCCTGTTCGTCAGCGGCAACGTCCGCTCCCGCGAGCAGGTCACGACGTATCTCGACGCGGGGGCCGACTACGTGGGATTCGCCGGAGCCCTGGAACATCCCGACTGGAGGTCCACGCTCAAGGAGATGACGGCCACACAGGTCGCGCCGCACCGCCCGGGGACCCGGCCGTGAACGCCGTCGCGCCCGCGCGGCTTCCCGACGACTACACCGCGGCGATGCTCGTCACCGAGTCCGCCAACCGCGACCGCGCCACCGGCTTCGTGGCCGGCAACGGCGGCTCGCCCGGCCTCGTCGCCCATGTCGCGGCACTGCGGCTGTATCTGCGCGTGCCGCACTTCCTCACCGAGTGGATCACCGACCCGCAGCGGCGCGCCGAGGTGGCGCGGGCGCTCACCCTGGACATCGTCGCCATGAAGCTCCTGGACGACCTCATGGACGACGACACCGGGCTCGACCGCATCGAACTGGCCTGTCTGTCCCTCCACTTGCACCTCACGGCGGTGCACGAGCTGTGTGGTCTCGCCCAGGACGCCCAGACCGTGATCGATGTGCTGGAACACGACTTCACCACGGTCTGCACCGGCCAGATACGCACCAAGAGCAGGCGCGCCGAGGACCTCGACACCTGGTGCGCCAACGCCAGTACGTACGGCGCGACCTTCCTCGGCTGCTATGGCGCGCTCGCGGCGATCTGCGGCGGCGCGGCCCAATCGGTGGGCCCCGCCCGTCTGTTCGCCGAGGCGTTCGGCACGATCATCACGATCGCGGACGACCTGACCGACTACGACCGCAACGGCGAACGGGCGGGCAACCTCGGCCATCTCATGCGGACGGGTGCCGTGCCCGCCGGGGACGTCAAGGCCCTGCTGGAACGGCTGCGCGCACAGGCCCTGAGCGCGGTGCGGGAACAGCCGGCCTCAGCGGGTCTCGTCCCGGTCGTCGGCGTCTACACCGACGACGTGCTGGGCCGGCTGCTCCCCGTCCACGCGGCACACTGACCGACCTGGCGCGGGGCGCGCCACCGATGGCCTACCGGGGATCGCTCCGGTAGGCCATCACGTCGTCGAAGACGAACAGGTCGACCCCGCTCTCCGCGAAGTCGTCGAGGACGTCCCGCGCCGTGTGCGCGATGGCCCGGCCCGGGCCGTTGAGCGAGGTGTTGATCAGCGCGGGCACCCCGCTCAGCGTCTCGAACTCGGCGAGCAGCCCGTGCAGCCGTGCCTGGTCGGGCCCCAGGGTCTGGATCCGGCAGGTCCCGTTGGCATGGCGGGCCTCGGGCGCCGTCCCCTCCGGCAGCAGGTAGTCGAAGAGCATGTACGGCGACGGGTGGTGGCCCGGGTAGAGCTCGGCGAACCGTTCCTCGCGGATCACGGCGCCCAGCGGGCGGTACCACTCGCGCTGCTTGAGCTCCTCACTCATTCGTTTGCGCATGCCAGGCACGGCCGGGTTGCCGAGCAGCGACCGGTGGCCGAGGGCCCGGGGACCGAGTTCGGCCGCGCCGTCCATCAGCGCCACGACACCGCCGTCGGCCAGCTTCCGGGCGACCGCGGGGCCGTCGTAGGGCACGGGTGCCAGCCCCGTTCTGGCCAGTGCGTCCAGCACTGCCGCGCGTGTCTCGCCGGTGCCGTTGGCGTAGACACTGATCGGCTCGACGTCCTGCCCGGCCACGTACTTGAGGGCGTAGATCCCGGCGCCCACCAGATGACCCGCGTCGCCGCACGCGGGCGCAATGGCGATGTCCCGGCCGAAGGCGTCCCTCAGCGCGGAGTTGCCGACGATGTTCAGCGCGCAGCCGCCGCCCAGGGCGATCGGCCCGACGCCCGCGCCCGTGCGTACGACATGGCGGTCCAGCACACCGTGCACGGTCTCGGTGAACATCTCCTGGAAGGTGGCCACGACCTGCGCCATCTTCTCGAAGTCACGGCCGAACTCGGGCCGTTCGGCCAGCTTCGCGCGCACCTGCTCGGCCAGCCGCAGATCGTGCATCACCCGGGGGTCGACCGCCTGCAGCTGCTCCCGTATTCGGGCGTCCGGCTCTCCGTAGCCACCCAGCGCCATCACCTTCCCGGCGACACTCGGGCTCGTGCCGAAGCCGAGAAGGTGTCCGATCGCCGTCCAGCCGAAGCCGTTTCCGTACCAGGGCAGCGGGTCCTTCGCGGTCCATTCGAGGCGGCCGTCGGCGACATGGAAGAGGGAGCTGCGGGTGATCTGGCCGCGCCCCTCGTTGACCAGGACGGTGGTGCCCTCGTCGTGGCCCGCGTAGTGGGCGGCGAGGGCCGCGTGGGAGACCTCGTGCGTGACGATCACGCATTCCACACGGCGGCCGAGGAGTTCACAGACCGTCCGGTGGTGCTGCGCGCCGGAACCGATCCGCTCCATCGCCCGGTCCAGGTCCGGGATGCGCATCAGGGCGCTGCGGACCGGCGTGCTGACGGCCACCAGGTCGATCCCGGCGGCGTCGACACAGTCCTGCGACAGCACATGACGCAGGGCGATGTCCGCCCGGTGGTCGTGCTTGGTCCGGGTGAGCCGCTCCGTTTCGACGGCGAAGACCAGCCGCCCATCCTCGAAGTACCCTACGCCGGTGTCGTGGCCGGCGGAGTGGAGTGACAGTACCTTCATCAACGCTCCTCAAGCGTGCGGAGGTGCAACGGCGGTGTCGGGTGGGCGTGGTGCCCGTCAGTGGGGCGTGAGCGTCTGAACGGTCGAGTACGGGGCCCAATCGACCTGGCGCAGCGGCCTGTTGAACAGTCCGCGCAGATAGAGGCCGGCGCCCAGGCCGGCGAACCAGCCGAAGTACAGCCATTTGATCGCGGACTTCCCGAGGCCGAAGCGCCGTCCACGGGAGCCGTCGAAGCCGGTCAGCGGCCACATGCCGCCGAAGAGGACATGGCGGAAGTAGTGGCGGGCGACCGGCAGGGGCCAGTCGGCGAGGTCGACGAGGTGGTTGAGGAGCAGTCTTCGGATCCTGCGTCGGGTCTCGCCCGCGGGCCCGGCGACGTAGTAGTGGCAGCGGGCGTCCGGCACCAGTCTCAGATGGCTGAGCGGATCGGCCAGCCGGGGGTCGAGAAGGCGGAAGCACACATAGCCGTCGTCCGAGATGTACCGGCCCGGCATGCCGCCGGCCATCACGTCGGTGGCCACCAGGATGCAGCAGCCGTGCGGATAGTTCGTGGCGGGTGCGGCGATCGCCTTGGCGCGGGCCAGCAGGCGGGAGGTGCGGAACTCCTTGGTGTGCGGAATCTTGGTGGCCCCCACGGCGCCACGGCAGCCGGCCGCGAGGAAGTCGCGGACCAGGCGGGCCAGACAGCCCGGTTCCAGTGTCACGTCGTCGTCGACCCAGCCGACGCCCACGCAGCCGAGCAGTTCGGCCACCTCGATCGCGGCATTGAGCGTACGGGGCTTGCCGGGACCCGGCAGGGACAGGCCGCAGACCCGTAGCCCCGGCAGCCTCTCGCCGGCCCGCCGCAGCAGGATCTCCAGCCGCCGTACGGACTCGTCCTCCTCCCGGGTGGCCGACCACTGCATGCCGACGAACAACACCGCCGGGACGCCCGGATGGTCCTCGGCCATTTCGGTCATGCGGTCGAGGAGCACATCCGCGCGGCTCGTCTGCTCGGCGAGGGTGCCGCGGGTCACGTACGTCGGGGCGATCAGCGCGATGGCCGGCGGATGGTCCCCGCGCAGCGCGTCCGCCGCGTCCTGCGCGCGTGCGACCCGGACCGGCTCGTACGACGAAGTGGTCCCGCCGGGCAGAACGTAGCGGACCGGCACCGACCAGGTCGGTTCCGGGCAAAACCCACGGGCCATGGTGGCGCGGAGATGGCGCAGTGGGAACGGCTCGTCCGGTCGGCGGCGTCCGCGCCGGCTGCCCGGCGGCAGCGGCTCGTTGAGGTGGACGGGAGGGCCCGGCCGCACCGTCGCGCGAGGACCGGCGGCGGGGCGGGCGGCGTCAGAAGTCACGGTCGGTGTTCGAGGTCGACCGGGCCAGGCTGCGCAGGCCGTCCAGGGTGTTGCGCCACTGCCCGGTCGCCGCCATGTGGGTCAACAGCGGCTTGGCCATGGAACGCCGCAGGAAGAAGGCTCGGTAAGCAGCCTGGGCGCGGCGCTGGGCGTCCGGCACCAGATAGCCGATCCGCTCGTCGAACTCGCCCCGCACGAACTTGTCCCAGTAGTCGGCGGGGATCCGGTCGGCGGCCACCGACTCGCTGTGCAGCGGAGTGCCGGGCAGCGGAGTGGCGGTGTAGAAGCTCGCGTAGTCCAGCGGGATGCGGCAGGCGAGGTCGACGGTGCGGCGGAACTGTTCCTGGGTCTCGCCGAGCCATCCGACGATGAAGTACCCGAAGCCCTTGATGCCCGCCGCGTGCGCGTCGGTGACAGCCTTCTCGATCTTCTCGATGTCGCTCTCCTTGCGCATCCGGCGCAGGATCTCCGGGTCGCCGTGCTCGATGCCGAACCGCAGCCGTACACAGCCGGCCCCGGCCATCGCCTCAAGGAGTTTTTCGGGGACCAGGTCCACCCGGGTCGGCGCCTCCCAGCGGACCTTCAGGCCGGTCTCGCCGATGAGTTGGCAGATCTCGCGGACCCGGCCGCGGTGCAGGGTGAACACATCGTCGTAGAACATGATCTCCTTCACCCCCCACCGCTTCTGCAGCTCCGCCATCTCGCCGACGACGTCCTCGGGGGAGCGGTACATCGACTTCTTGTCCACGGCCTGCTTGAAGCAGAAGCTGCACTTGAAGGGACAGCCCCGGCTGGAGATCATCGTCGCGAAGGGCCGCGGCGCCATGATCGAGTAGTAGCTGTTCATCGGCAGCCCCTCGCGCTCGGGCCAGCCGACCTCCTCCAGGTTCACCATCGGCGCGGCGCCGCCGTCGTGTTCGCGGGTCACCAGGCCGCGGATACCCTCGGGTTTCTCGCCCTGCTCCAGGGCCTCCGCCAGTTCCGGCATGATCGTGATGCCCTCGCCCACGCCGACGTAGTCGATGCACTCGTGGAAGAGATTCTCGCTCGCATAGACCTCGGTGTGCGGGCCGCCCAGGATGACCTTGGCTCCGGTGCTCTTCGCAGCCTCGCACGCCTCGACGGCGCCGGGGAGTCCGGGCGTGGTGGTGCTCACGCCGACCAGGTCGGGCTCGAAGTCCGCGAGCAGTTTGCGCAGCCCCTCGCTGTCCAGTCCGAGGGCGGGCGTGTCGACCTGGATGACGTTGTGGAACCCGGCCGTCTTGAGCGCGGTGTGGATGTAGCCGAGCCCGAGGTGCGGCAGGACGCCGGCCCGCTTCTGGATCTTGGTGATCTGACGAGTGTTCAGGCACAGGTCGTGATGGCGTACGAGTGCTATCCGCAGTTTCCGCCTGCGCCAGCGTGGCAGTTCCGTGCGGGCCGGGGCGGTGGCGGACGCGGAGGTCGAGCAGCTGCCCGACGCGGGCTCCGCGGCCGAGTTGGTGCTGATGACGGGCAGTGTCTTGCGCATGGTGTCCCCTCCTTCTCGGGGTGGTGCGGGCGGTCTTGCGATGTGGTGAGGGCCACAGTCCTTACGGGCGTCGGACGGGCCCGGCTCTGTCGCGGCCGTCTCCCGCGGCCAGCGACTCCAGCTGGAGCAGATAGACGGCCAGGGGCTGGAGCCGGCTGACGCGCTGCGGGGCTCCCGGGCCGCGCCCGGCGGCCAGCAGCCGCTGCAGGACCTGGTCGCCGCTGCGCCACCAGCTCCGCTCGGCGTACACCGAGTGGGCGAGCAGCTGGACGAGATACGCCAGCCGGTGCCCGACGAGGCCCGGTCCGCGGCGATTCGGCACGGCGGCGGCGAAACCGAGCGCCGCATGCTCGGGGAACGCCTTGTGCAGCGCCTGGTCGTGCAACGTGCCGTCGATGAGGTGCCGGTGCGGCACCGAGGCGAGATGGTCGAACAGGGCGTGGTCCACATAGGGGGCATGGACCACCGTGTCGCCGGCCCCGAGCGCGAACGGCGCCATGGCGATGGACCGGCGCGTGCGGTTCCAGAAGAAGAACGACCCGAGGGGGAAGGCGGCCTCGGCGTGCCGGGCGAGTTCGGGGACGAGCCGTCGGCGGGCTCGCTCCCTGCTCCACAGACTCCGTTGCCGGGGGCCGAGGAGGTGGTCCACATGCGGCCCGGTGCGTCCGGCCGCCAGCAGCCGGTCGGCGAGGCCCGGCAGATCGACCGGGTCGAACGGGTTGTCCCTGATGAGGTCGATGCTGGGGTTCTGGGCCAGCTCGCCTCCGCCGATGCCGTCGTAGGAGACACCGCAATGGCGGCGCAGATGGGCGAACACGGGCCCGGCCCAGGCGCCGTCGAGGGTGCACATGCCCTGTGCGGTGTTGGCGGTGAGCTCCGCCGTGAACTCCGAGCGCGGCAGTGCGAGGGTCTGGTGCGGCAGGCCGAGCCGCCCGGCGAGCACGGCCGCCACACGGGCGTCGACGCCCGGATCGGGCGGGAACTTCGCGCCACTGAAGCACAGCCGGGGCGGCGCTCCCTGGCGGTCGAGCTCCAGCAGGATGTGCCGCGAGTCCCGGCCGCCGCTCAGCGGAAGGACGTACGGCTCACCGGGCAGCCGGCGGGCGATGGCGGCACGGAACAGGTCGATGAAGCCGTCGACGGCTTGCGCCCCGGTCATGTCGGCGGGCCCGGGCATGGGCCGCGGTGCGCACTCCACCCGCAGGTCGCCGTGGGACCAGGTCAGTGTGGCGGCCGGGGGCAGCGCGCGGACAGCGGTGAAGCAGGTGTCCTCGGCGAGGAAGAAACCCAGCCTGAGGAAGACGGCGAGCGCGTCGTGGTCGAGCTCGGCCGGCACCCCGGGCTCCAGCAGCGCGAGCGGGTCGGGCGACAGCGCGATCGAGTCGCCCTCGGAGCGGTAGAACAGCGGGAACATGCCGTACCGGTCGTTGCGGACGAGGAGCCTTCGGCCGTCCCACTCCCAGGCGGCGAAGACCCCTTCGGGCAGTGCGGCCGCGTCCAGGCGGAGGCCGCCGATGGCGTGCCCGAGCCGGGCCTCCTTGTCGCCCTCCGCCCGGATCCCGTCCGGCCCTGCGGTCAGGCGTATGTACGGCGCACGGGCTGCCGGGGCGCGCGGGTGCACCGGGCGTCCGGCACGCGGGGTCACCGGGCGTCCAGCAGGGACTGCACGGCGGCTCCGATGCGGGCGGCCACCGCTTGCTGGTCGAGTACGGACTCGGCGAACTCGACCGCGGCCTTCTTGTGCTGCTCGATCTCCGAGGGGCGGGCGAGCCAGTCGTCGACGGTCGTGAGGAGCTCGTCGGGCGTGTCGCAGGCTCTCCCGAGACCGCGCTCGTGGATCAGGCCCGGCACCCACTGCTCCATGGGCAGACCCGATTCGAGCATCAGTACCGGAATGCCGAAGTAGGCCGCTTCCAGGGTGGTGTTGGGCCCTGCCTTCGAGATGAGCAGTCCGTGCGGGGACCGGGACGCCTGGGTGATGTAGTCGAAGTACTCGGCCTGGGTGAGGCGGCTGTGGAACCGCCAGTGCGCGAGCCGCGAGGCCCCGGCCGCACGCGCCGCCCGGCGGGCCAGTTCGGGATCGTCGTACCCGACGAACACCAGGTCGGTGGCGGGGTGCCGCTCGGCGATGTGCTCCAGGAGCCGCAGGTAGGTGTCGCCGCCGCGGTTGCAGAAGACGATCAGCCGGGGGCGCGCCGGATCGTCGTCGTCTCCGCCCCAGGGTGCCGCCGCCGGGGCGGCGAGCTCATCGGTCAGGAAATCGCGCAGATCGTGCTGGGCGACCAGCGGGCCCACCACGCGGATGCGCTCCGGATCGCCGCCCTCGTGCGCGAGGAGGTGCTCCTTCGCCCAGGGGAAGCCCACGAGGGTCAGATCGGGGTGGGCGCTGCGGTGCAGCGGAAGGTGCAGCAGGCCGGGGTTGGTGATGTGGCTGGCGACCCGGGTGCGTGTCCCTGCGAGTCGTACGGCGGCCACGCACAGCCGGGCCACGAAGCCCTTGGTACCGACCACCACGTCCGGCGCGGTCGTGCGCAGATGCTCTGTCAGCGGGGCCAGCGCCTCGGTCTGTGCGGGCGTGGGGTCGGTCTCGAAGCCCGCGGGGAACCGATCCTGCAGCTGCGACATCAGCTGCATGTACCGCCGGGTCCTGGTCGCGGCGTCCGGACTCTCCAGCGAGATGGTGCGGATCCGCTGCCCGGCGTCACCGAGCCAGGGCAGGATCGGCTCGGCCTCGAGGAGGGTCACCTCGGCGTCGACGGCGGTGCGCAGCACCCGCGAGAAGCTGGTGGCCGCGAGATAGTTACCGAACTCCCCCCAGGTCCGGGGGGACAGTACCTGGATACGAGGACGGTCAGCGGGCACGGTGGGTCTCCTCGGTAAGGGCGAGGCGGGCGTGGGGAGCGGTCGGACCCGAGCCGGCGGCCAGGCCCTCGTACCAGAGTTGGTAGGTCAGCAGCGACCAGAGCCTGCGCGAGGTGTCGCGCCGGCCGCTGAGATGGTCGTCGGTCAGGCCGCGGACGACCCCGGCGTCGAACAGCCCGCCGCGCTCGAGAGCCGGCGCGGAGAGCGTGTCCAGGAGGAGCGGGCGCAGTTCGTTGCGCAGCAGGGCCGCCAGTGGGGGGCGGAAGCCGAGCTTGGTGCGCCGGACGATCTGCTGCGGCAGCCAGGGGGCGGAGATCCTGCGCAGCAGGTACTTGCCGGTGAAGCGGCGCAGTTTCAGCCCGGTGGGCAGAGAGTTGCCGTACTCGACGAGGTCCAGGTCGAGGAACGGCGCGCGCAGTTCGAGGGAGCTTCGCATGCCGCCCCGGTCGGTCTTGGTGAGGATCACATCGCGCAGGAAGTGGGTGATGACGGCGAGTTGGCTGCGCTGGACGCCGGTCAGCCGCGGCTGCCCGTCGAGAAGGCGGAATATCTCGGCGAAGGGATCGTGCCCGGCCAGTTCCGCGCGGACCTCCGGGCGCAGCAGCCCGGGCAGTTCGGCCGGAACGAAAGGTGCCGTGGACAGATAGAAGCGATGCTCGGGCGTCGAGCGCAGACCGCGGGCCAGCTGACGCAGGGCGGCAGTGACCGGCAGATTCCCGGTGCGCGCGGGCAGCCTGCGGACCAGGACCTTCACCAGGGCTTCGAGCCGGGGCGCCGGCATGATCCGGAGCAGAGCAGCGATCGCCCGCTCGGCCTGGAAGTACCGGTAGCCCAGCAGCAGTTCGTCGGCGCCGTCACCCGTGAGCACCCCGCGTACCTGCCGCCGGGCCGCCCGGCAGACGATCCTGGTCGGCAGCAGCGAGGGATCGGCGAGCGGTTCGTCGGCGTGGGCGTATTCGGACTCCACCACCTCGGCCAGGTCGCGTCCGCCGATCCTGACCACGTGGTGCTCGGTGCCGAGATGGCGGGCGACCGCCTCGGCATGGGCACTCTCGTCGAAGTCCGGGTGCTCGAACCCCGCGCTGAACGTCGGGACGGGCGCGTGCGGGGACAGTTCCTGGGCCACGGCGGCCACCGCGCTGGAGTCGAGACCTCCGCTCAGCAGCACCCCGAGGCGGCGATCGGTACTGGTGACACGGCGCGCGACGGCGGCACGGAACAGCGCCTCGAAGCGCTCCGCGGCCTCACGCGTGCCGGGGACTCGCCGAGTGTTTCCGAGGGGCTGATGGCCTGCGGCTGCCGCAGCATCCGCCCGGCCCAACACCGGCTGCCAGTACTCGACTTCACGCCGCGCGCCCTGCGCGTACTCCACATAGCTGCCGGGCCGGACCTTGTGCACGCCGGCCACGGCCGAACCCGGTGCGGGGAACGCCTGGAGCACCAGATAGTCGGCGAGGGCCCGTACGTCCGGGGTGCGCGGCGCGTCCGGATGCCGCAGCAGGGCCGTCAGTTCGGAGGCGAAGGCAAGCCCGGCGGGGACCCGCGTGTAGTAGAGCGGCTTCTTGCCCATGGGGTCGCGGGCCAGCACGGTGCTCCCGGTGCGGGCGTCATGCAGCACGAAGGCGAACATGCCACGCACCCGCTCCAGTACCCGCATGCCGAGCCGCTCGTACAGCTCCACCAGGACCTCGGTATCGCTGTCCGAGCGCGGGTGGACGCCCCACGCCCGGAGTTCGTCGCGGAGTCCGGCGTGGTTGTAGATCTCGCCGTTCAGTACGAGCGCGGTGGCACCACTGGCGGAGACGAACGGCTGCCGCCCGCCGAGCGGGTCGACGAAGGTGAGGGCGCAGTGCGCGAGGGTGACACCCCCGTGGTGACACCAGCCGGAGCCGTCGGGCCCCCGGTGCGCCACGGCGGCGAGCATCCGCTCGGCCAGGACCCTGGAGTCGCCCTGCCCCGCGCCGGGATCGCTGAATCCCACGAAACCGCACATGCCGGCTACGACCCGTGGGTGGGGGCCATCTTCACGGGTGTGCCGGATGCCGGGGGCAGCGTGCCGGCGAGCGACTGCCTGGTCCACTCGATCTGGTCGGCGAGCCCGGCGCGCAGATTCATCGCGGCGCTGAAGCCGAGGCGGCGCTGCGCACGGCTGGTGTCGGCCGCGGTCGCCCCCACATCGCCCAGGCGCGCGGCTCCGTACCGGGCCTCGGGACGAATTCCCGTCAACTCGCCGGTGAGAGCGAGGACTTCGTTCACCGAAACCGAGTGTCCGGTGCCCACGTTCAGGACGTCGCCGGCACCGTTGTCCGCCACCGCGCCGGTGCCGGCGAGGACGAGTGCCCGCACGATGTCGCTCACGTGGATGAAGTCGCGGATCTGCGTGCCGTCGCCGTAGATCCGGATCGGCTTGTTCTCCAGCGTGGCGCGGATCATCCGGGAGATGAACATGTCCGGGCGCTGCCCCGGGCCGTAGACGGTGAAGAACCGCAGGGCGTGCACCGAGAGCGCGGCGTCACCGCGTTCGGCGAAGGCCAGGGCCAGGCGTTCCGCGGCGAGTTTCGTGACTCCGTACGGGGACATCGGCCGCGGCAGATGGTCCTCGCTCATCGCGCCCTGCGCACCGCCGTACACGCTGGACGAGGAGGCTATGACCACGCGCGGGACGCCTGACTCGACGCAGGCTTCCATGAGCCGATGAGTGGCCAATACGTTGGAGTGGAGATAATCGGGGAATTGTGTCCAGGAAGGGCGGACTCCCGGTAACGCGGCTAAGTGAAAAACCACTTCGGCGTTTTCCAGGCAGTCCTTCAGATCCATGGAGACGAGGTCGCCGTGGACCGCGCGTAAGGATCCGGCATCGGGAGACAGCTCAAGTTCGCCATCCGTCCAGGTGTCCCTGCGGTCGATACCCACAACGTTTTTGCCACTGTGGCGCAAAGCGTTTGTGAGATGGATACCGATGAAACCCGCCGCACCGGTAACCACTGTTCTGGTTCTGGTGCCCGGGCCCCGGACATCGCCTGACATGAGAATCCCCCTTGGTCGGTCTGGTAGGCCGGTTGTTCAAGGCGGTGCTCTGTGCTGACGTACGTCTCGGGGGTCGATCAGCCGTACACCACAGGAAATCGGCCGGCGCGGAATATGTGCGGCCCCGAGAGACCCGGGGAGTCTAACAAGGCAGCGAACGGGTAGCAACGGGACGACAGTCGACCGCGGCGAGGAGATCAAGCGGCGGGAATATTCGACATGTGACGGCCCATTCCCAACGCTCCGCATGACTGCTTATCCTGACGGCTTCCGGAAGGGGACCCGTTGGAAGAAAGTCCGTTACGACAGCTCTCCACGCTGACCCGCTATCTGCGCGGTGAGCGGCTGCCGGTGACCCTTCTCGCGGTGCTCGTGCCCTTGGGGGTCGGGCTCCAGCTGGTGGCACCGGAAATGCTCCGCCGATTCATCGACAGCGCGCTGTCCGGACGTTCCTCCGATGTGCTCCTCACGGTGGCGGCCTGGTACCTGGTCGCCGCCCTGGGACAGATGGCCGTGACCATGTGCGGCGATGTCGTGGCCGCCCGCCTGGCCTGGCGCAGCACGAACCGGCTGCGCACGGAACTGGTCGCGCACTGCCTGCGCCGGCCCGCACGGTTCTACCAGGAGCATCCGCCCGGCGAACTCGTCGACCGCATGGACGGCGACGTGACGAGGCTGACCGCCGTGATGTCCGCACTGGTCCTGGAGGTGCTGGCACAGATCCTCCTGGTCATCGGAATCCTCACCGCCCTGTTCCGGCTCGACTGGCGCCTCGCCCTGGTCTTCGCGCCGTTCGTCGCGGGCACGCTGGTGCTGCTGCGCAGCCTGGTGGGCCGTGCGGTGCCCTTCGTGACCGCACGGCACGTGTCGGGCGCCGACCTCCTGGGCTTCCTGGAGGAACGCCTCGCCGGCGCCGAGGATCTGCGGACCAATGGCGCCTCCGCGTACACGCTGCGGGCCCTGGAGAACCGGCTGGCCACCCTGTACGAGCGGGCCCGCAAGGCCGCTCAGGTCTCGGTTCTGTGGCCCGTCACCGTCCAGGGCCTGTCCACGCTCAGCGTCGTACTCGCCCTGGTCGCCAGCGTGTGGCTGCGTGCCGCCGGGCAGCTCTCCACGGGCACGGTGTTCGCCGTGCTCTCGTACGCGATGCTGCTGCGCCGCCCCCTGCTGACCGTCACCACCCGCTTCCAGGACCTGGAGGAAGCGGTCGTGAGCGTGCGCCGCCTGAAGGACCTGACGGGCCCGGAGGAAGCGCCCCGTGCCGGCACTCGGCGACTTCCGGACGGTCCGCTGGACGCTCGGTTCGACGAGGTGTCCTTCCAGTACGAGCCCGGTGAGTCGGTGCTCCGTAAGGTCTCCTTCCAGCTGTCTCCGGGCGAGCGGCTCGGCATCGTCGGTCGCACCGGCAGTGGCAAGTCCACCGTCGTACGGCTGCTGTTCGGGCTGCACCATCCGGCACGTGGCTCCGTCACACTCGGCGGCCGGGAGATACGGACGGTGGACACCCGGGCGCTGCGCAGCAGAGTCGCCCTGGTCACCCAGGAGGTGTACGTCTTCCACGCGCCGCTCCGCGACAACCTCGCGTTCTTCGACCGCTCCATCGAGGACCGCCGGCTTTACGCCGCGCTGGACGAGGCCGGGCTCAGCGACTGGCACCGCGCCCTCCCCGACGGCCTGGACACCGTGCTCGGGGCGGGGGCGCGCGGGATGTCGGCGGGCGAGGAGCAACTCCTCGCGCTGGCAAGGGCGTTCCTGCGCGATCCGGCTGTCGTGCTGATGGACGAGCCGACGGCCCGGTTGGATCCGCACACCGAGCGGCTCCTCGAACCGGCCATGGAGCGCCTGCTGGAGGGCCGGACGGCCGTCGTCGTGCAGCACCGCCCGCACGCCCTGCGGCGGGTGGACCAGATCCTCGTACTCGACGAGGGCACGGTGGTCGAGCGCGGGGAGCAGGCCGCCCTCGCCGCCGACCCCATGTCCCGCTTCCACGGGCTGCTGCGCACCGGCGGGGCAGCGAAGTGAGGGGTGAGCGCGGATGACCGGCGCAGGGCCGGCGGTCACCGTCGGACGGCTGAGAGCCGTCCTGCACGGATCGGCAGGTGCTTATTGGGGGCTGACCGGACTGTGGGTGCTGCTGCGCGCCGGAACCCTTGCGGTGGGGCTGCTCTTCCAGTACTTGTTCGACGAGATCGGCGGGGAGGGCGACGATGTCTGGCTGCTCATCGCCTGGGTGGCCGCGATCGAAGGTGCCCGCATGTTCCTCCAGTTCGGCGTGATGATCAACCGACTGGAACCGCGGGTCCAGTACGGTACGACGGCCCGGATGCGACGCGCTCTTCTCAGCTCGTCCCTGCGGCGGCCGGGTGCCACTGCCCGAACCGCACCGGGAGAGACACTGCAGGCCATCGGCGAGGACGTCAACGAGACCGGCTTCTTCGTGGCCTGGGCCCCGACGAACCTCGCTCACTGGCTGTTCGTCATCGCCTCGGTCACGGTCATGATGCGGATCGACGCGGTGGTCACGGGTGCGCTGGTGGGCCTGCTGGTCCTGGTCACCGTCGTAACGGGGGCGATCCACGGCCGCTTCCTCCGCTACCGGCGGGCCACCCGCACCGCGTCGGCCCAGGTCACGGGCGCGCTGCGGGAGGCTGTCGGTTCCGTGAAAGCGGTGCAGGCGGCCGGTGCCGAGGAACATGTCACCGCGCACATCGGCCGGCTGAACGAGTCCCGGGCCAGGGCCGCGGTGCGCGAGGAGATGTTCGCCGGCGTGCAGCGCAATGTGATCGGCAACGCGGCCCCCATCGGTATCGGTGTGGTGCTGCTGCTCACCTCCGGACGGGCGCGGGGCGGGGGCTTCAGCGTCGGAGACCTGGCGCTGTTCACCTTCTATCTGCAGATTCTTGCCGAAGCCCTCACGTCGATCGGGATTCTCTCGGTGCGGCTGCAGCGGGTGTCGGTGGCGCTCGAGCGGATCGCCGGCTTCTTCGGCGGCGGACTGCGGCAGTCCCTTGCAGAACCGGCCGCCGAGGAGTGGTCCGGCGACGCGGCCGCAGGCCCCGTCTCCGAGCTGCGGGAGCTGACCGTACAGGGCCTGACGGCGCGATACCCGGGCACGGACCGCGGCATCGAGGACATCGATCTGACGGTCGCCCGGAACACGGTGACGGTCATCACCGGCGGCGTCGGCTCCGGGAAGACGACGCTGGTGCGAGCCGTCCTCGGACTGCTGCCGCACGAGAGCGGCACAATCCTGTGGAACGGGGAGCCGGTCACCGTCCCGGCCTCGTTCCTGCTGCCCCCGCGCTGCGGCTACACACCGCAGGCCCCCCGCCTCTTCAGCGGATCCGTACGGGACAACGTGCTGCTCGGCGTGGAGGACGGCACGGCCTTCGAGAACGCCGTGCACACGGCGGTGCTTGCCCCCGACGTGGCGGCCATGCAGGACGGCGCGGAGACCGTCGTCGGACCCCGTGGCCTGAGGCTGTCCGGCGGTCAGCTCCAGCGGGTCGCCATCGCCCGGATGCTCGCCCGCAGCCCCCAACTCCTGGTCCTCGATGATGTGTCCAGCGCTCTCGACCCCGACACCGAGCAGCACATGTGGAACCGGCTGCTCGACGGTTCGGTCACGGTGCTCGCGGTGTCGCACCGGCCTGTGCTGCTGCGCGCCGCCGCCCATGTCGTGGTGCTCAAGGACGGGCGGGTCGATGCGACGGGAACACTGGACGAGGTACTGGACCGTTCCGCCGAGATGCGCCGGATCTGGGCGAACGGCGCCGACGCGAGCTGAGGGCTCACCCCCGTGGCGCGTCCAGCTCGCCCCGGATCCCGTCCAGGGCGTCGACGAACTCCCTTATGCAGCTACCGACCGGCGCACACGCAGAAGGGACCCACCGCGAGCGGTGGGTCCCTTCTGCATTCCACTCTTGGGTCCGCACATGCAGTCCCCGGTAGTCCTTCTTGGTTCCACGAGCTTTCAACCGTCGCTGAAAGGTCCGGGATCAAGAGGATCCGCCGGGGGCCTGGCCAGAGCCAACAAGAGGACCACTCACATCGGCGAACGTCTCCGTCGACGGTGCGGCTCGCTCTGGTTTTCTGGTGTATTGACGATTCTCCTCCCCATTTCTCCCAGGTCAAGGGTTTTCGCCCCATTTCCGAAAAAAACTCCAGATGCCGATGTGCAGGGCTCCGGTCAGCCGTGGCTCTTCCGGAACAGGTGGTTGTGGTCCCTCGCGAAGTCCGTGCGCCTCCTGGCGTCCGAAGCCAACGTCCGCACATGCCTCGGCGGCGTCCGGCTCGCGCTGATGTCAGGCGTGGTGATCCAGTACTTCAGCGACCCCGGCCGCCGCGCGCCGATGACTCCATTGGTCCGGCATTGCTCGCGCAACCGCAGCGGCACTCGCAGGCTGAGTCGGAAGTCCTACTGGAAGGGCGGCCCCTTGATGAGGCTTGTCGTCGATCTCAACCGGTGTCAGGGGTACGCACAGTGCGCCTTCCTCGCACCCGATGTCTTCGCCATGCATGGCGAGGAGGCGCTGTTGTACAACCCGCACGCCGACGAGACGCAACGGGAGCATGTGCTTCGTGCCGCCACTGCGTGTCCGGTGCAGGCGATCCTGGTGGACGACCTGGGCGACACGTCGGTCGCGGCAGGAGAAGGCGCGGTGCGAGAAGGGCTGTCAGGTGTCCGGTGACGGTGCTCTGGCGTGGCTGAGGCGCGAGGGACGGATCGTGATCGTCGGCGCCTCGCTGGCAGGTCTCCGGGCTGCGGAGACCCTGCGGAAGGAGGGCTTCACCGGTTCGCTCACGCTGATCGGTGAAGAGCCCCATGAACCGTACGACCGGCCGCCGCTCTCCAAGCAGGTCCTGCTGGGCCACGCGACCGCCGATCGCACCGCGCTGCCCCGGCGTCTGAAGCTCGACGCGCACTGGCGGCTCGGTGTCGCCGCCACCGGACTGGACATGGCGGCCAAGCGGGTGCGTCTGGCCGACGGGGACGAAGTGGAGTACGACCGGCTGCTGATCGCCACCGGCGTTCATGCCCGGCCCTGGCCGCATGAGACCGAGGCCGAGCTGGACGGGGTCTTCGTACTGCGTACGCGCGACGACGCGGCCCGGCTGCAGCGGCGGCTGGCGGCGTCGCCCCGCCGGGTGCTCGTCATCGGCGCCGGTTTCACCGGCTCGGAGATCGCTTCGGCCTGCCGCGAGCGCGGGCTGCCGGTGACCGTCGCCGAACGCGGTGCGGCGCCCCTGGTGGGCGCGCTCGGCGGGGTGGTCGGCCGGGTGGCCGCGGAGCTGCAGCGCGAACACGGCGTGGACCTGCGCTGCGGGATCATGGTCACGGGCCTGGAGGGCGACTCGGCAGGACGTCTGCGGCGCGCCCATCTGTCCGACGGCACCGCCATCGACACGGACATCGCGGTGGTCTCGCTCGGCGCGACGCGGAACACCGAGTGGCTGGCCGGATCCGGGCTCGGCGCCGGACCGCGCGGAATCGCCTGCGACGCTGGATGCCGGGCCTTCGACGTACGCGGCATCGTGACCGACGACGTCTTCGTCGCCGGTGACGTGGCACGGTCCCCGCACGCGCTCTTCGGGTACCAGTTCCTGTCCCTCGAACACTGGGGCAACGCCGTCGCACAGGCCGAGACCGCGGCGCACAACATGATCAGCAGCAGTTCGGAGCGCCGCCCGCACCTGTGGGTGCCGGCCTTCTGGTCCGCCCAGTTCGGGGTCAACATCAAGTCGGTCGGCGTCCCGTCCCTGGGCGAGGAGGTCATCGTCGCCCAGGGGTCGCTCTCCGAACGCCGCTTCACCTGTGTGTACGGATACCAGGACCGTGTCATCGCCGCTGTCACCTTCGACCAGACGAAGTGGCTGGAGTTCTACCAGCGGCAGATCGAGTCGGCCGCGCCGTTCCCGCCGGCCTATTCCTCGGTGGACCGCCGTCCCGAGGGACTGCAGCCGGTCCCGGCCGAATTCCCGGACCCGTCCCTGCCCACCCACGGGCCGTCCGTCACGGTGAGTGGCTACTCACCGACCGACCAGCGGATCACCTTCGTCCCCGCACGGGCCTGATCGCAGCCCGCAGAGCCCCGCTGTCCCACGCCCACAAGGACGCCCACGGCGCCACCAAGGACCCGACATGACGCAAGCCACGCTCCTGCGGCAGATCATCGACTACTCCAGCCGCGCCGATCCGTACCCGCTGTACGCCGAGCTCCGCAAGACGCCGGTGCTTCAGGAGGGGGACGAGCTGTTCGTCGTCAGCACGTACTGGGAGATCAAGAGTCTGCTGCACGATCCGCGGATCAGTTCGGACGCCCGCAATCTTTCCCCCAGCGCCGCGGGCACGCTCCTGCAGGAGGAGGAGGCGTCGGCCCTGCCGCCCGCCTTCCTGAGGCTCGACCCTCCCGAGCACGACCGGTTGCGCCGCATGACGATGCGCCCGTTCGGGCCGCCGGAGACCCCCCGGCGCGTCCACAGCATGCGTGGCGAACTGACCCGGATAGTTTCCGATCTCATCGACGGTTTCGGGGACCGGAACGAGGCCGACCTCGTCGACGACTTCTCGTACCCCTTCCCCGTGACCGTGATCTGCCGACTGCTCGGGGTCCCGCGCGAGGACGAGGCGCTCTTCCACTCCTGGGCCGACACCATCGCCGCCGGCCTCGACCCGGACCCCGGCCAGGACCCCGGAGTGCGGCGCCGCGTCACCCAGGAGGCCCGCGCCGAACTGGGGAAGTATCTGTCCGGGCTCATCGACGAACGCAGCGGCGCACCCGGCGACGACATGCTCTCCGCGCTGGTCACCCAGCATGGCCCGGACAGGCAGATGACCCGGATGGAAGTGCTCAGCACGGCCGCCCTGCTCCTGATCGCCGGTCACGAGACCACGGTCAACCTCATCACCAACGGGATGCTCACCCTGCTGCGCAATCCGGACGTCCTGGAGAGGCTGCGGGGCGACTTCGAACTGGCCCTCCCGATCGTGGAAGAACTCCTGCGCTTCGAGCCCCCCGTGCAGTTGCTTCCGCAGCGCACCACCCTCGCGGACATCGACATCTGCGGCGTCACCATCCCCAAGGGCGCCTCCGTCTGGCTCGTCCTGGCCTCCGGCAACCGGGACCCGCAGCGGTTCCCCGACCCCGACCGCTTCGACCCCGACCGGAAGGACAACCAGCACCTCGGTTTCGGCAGCGGCATCCACAACTGTTTCGGTGCGCCGCTCGCCCGCCTGGAGGCACAGATCGCCCTGACCGAGCTGGCCCGCAGGCTCAACAGCCCCCGCTTGGTGGAGGACCCGCCTCCGTACCGCCAGAACGCCGTGCTGCGCGGCCCCCGCCATCTGAACATCGCGTTCGACGGATTCCGCGCCCAGTAGTGGCTCACGTCAGGGCCCGCCGACCATGATGGGTGGATGCCTGCGCATGAACCGGACCGGCACGACGCATGGCCCTCGCTGGATCAGATCCTCGGGCTGATCGCCCCCGGAATGCTCGATGTCGTCGTGGCACCGCGCGGTACCGGCGTGCCGGTGGCCGATGTGGTGCTGCACGATCCCGGTGAGGAACGGGACGACGACGCCCGGGCCGCGTCCGGGCTGATCCTGCTCGCCGTCGGTGTGGAGGTCGCCTCGCCCGAGGCGATCGACGTGCTGCGCGACGCCGACCGGACCGGGGCCGCGGCCGTGGTCATGCGGCGGGGCGGTCGCGGGCCGCGCGCGGCCCTTCTGGAAGCGGCCGGCCTGGGGCGTACGGCGTTGCTGACCCGGCGGCCGGGGCAGGCGTGGACGGAGGTGCTCGGTCAGTTGCGGACCGCTCTGGTGCACAGCTCCCCGGCCTGTTCCGCCATCGAATCGGCCGGCCCCGACGGGGTGGGCGGGCTGCGGCTCGGCGATCTGTCGGGGCTGGCCAATACGGTGGCGGACCTGGTCGGCGGTGCCATCACGATCGAGGATCCGCAGTCGCGGGTGCTGGCGTACTCGCGGATGGACCACGAGCCCGATCCGATGCGCCGACTGACGATCCTCGGGCAGGAGGTCCCTCGCTGGCGGGTCGACGAACTGCGCGAGAGTGGCTTCTTCCAAGCACTGTGGAGCACCGACGACGTGGTGCGCCGGCCCGCCGACGACCGGTCCGCCGAGCGGCTGGCCATCGCCGTGCGTCACGGGTCCGAGGTACTCGGGTCCATCTGGGCCGCCGCCGACGGCCGGCCGCTCGCCGAGAGCGCGGCAGCGGCGCTGCGCACGGCGGCCCGGGCCGCCGTGCCGCATCTTTCCCACCACCGGACATGGGGCCGGGCGGCGGCCAGGGCGCGGGAAGACGCGGTGCACGCGCTCCTGGACGGGGCCGCGCACGCGGCGCGGGCCGCGCACGATGCCGGGATCGCGGCCCACCGGCCGTACGCGGTGGTGGTGGCGGAGGCATACGACAGCCGGGCGTTCGGTGCCGCGTCCGGTGCCGCGTCCGGGGGCGGTACCGGCGTCGGCGCCGAGCAGCGGGTTCTGGACGTGCTCGCGTTGCAGGCCGCCGCATACCGGCCGGGGTGCGTGACCGCCCGGTCCGGGCGTCGGCTGTACGTCCTGGTCCCAGCGGGGGACGGTGAGTCCGATCCGGCGCGCACCCTGCTGGCGACGGCCCGATCGGTGCCGCGCAGTGTGGTGTTCGCGGGCGCCGGGCCGGTGGCTGCGGACCTGTCGGGGCTGTCCGGGTCGCGGGAGGCCGCGGAGCTGGTGGTGCGGGTGCTGCGGGACCGGGCGTCGGGGCTGCCGGTCGCGGAGGTGGTGTCGGCGGTGGCGGCGTTCGGCGAGGTGGTCGCCGACACGTCGGTGCTCCGGGTGCTCGACCTGGTCGAGCCGTTGTGGAAGTCGCTGTCGGGGCCCGTGCACGCGATGGTGGAGCACGACCGCGCGCACGGTTCACAGTACGGCGATTCGGTCGCCGCCTACCTCGACGCGTTCGGCGATACGGGCACGGCCGCGCAGCGCCTGAATGTGCACCCCAACACCTTGCGGTACCGGTTGCGCCGGGCCCGGGAGCTGTTCGGCGTCGATCCGGCCGATCCGACCGTGCGGCTCCTGGCGGACATCGGGCTGCGGATCGCGGCTCGCGAGGCGCACGGGGCGAGCAGCCATGGGCCGTCCGGTCGTTGATCGTCGAGCTGTCCGGTGCGACAAAGGAATCGGGCAGGCATCGTCGTACCGGTCGAAGACGCGCCTTCCCTTCCGCGTCGAAGCTGTCCGTACAACCGACGTGACACATGGAGGGTTGTTGTGGTTCACATGACTTCCGGCTCGGCGGCCCAGCGGCGCGGTACCCGGCGTGCGGCGGCGCTGGCGCGTGCCGTCGAGGACGGGCTGCTCGGTCCGCACTCGCCCGTGGTCGGTCTCCTCGACGTGGACGGTGTGCTCGCCGCCGTCGACGCGCTGAACGAGGCGTTCGGCGGGCCCGCCCCGGTACGGCACACGTTCGCGGCCAAGGCGTGCGGCCTGGTGCCCGTGCTGCGGCTGCTCGCCGAGGCCGGAATGGGCTGCGAGGTGGCCTCGCCCGGTGAGCTGGAACAGGCGCTGGCAGCCGGCTTCACGTACGACCGGCTGGTCTTCGACAGCCCCGCGAAGACGGTCGAGGAGCTGGAGTTCGCCCTCACCCATGGCATCGCGGTCAACCTGGACAACTTCCAGGAGATGGCCCGCGTCGACCGTCTGCTGGCCGGGCGCCCTGCCGCCGGGCCCATCGGGCTGCGGGTGAACCCCCAGGTCGGGGCGGGTGCCATCGGAGCGATGAGCACCGCGACCGCGACCTCGAAGTTCGGCGTCGCGCTGCGTGATCCGGAGGCCGTCGACGCGGTGATCGACGCCTTCGCGCGACGGCCGTGGCTCAACCGTCTGCATGCACACGTCGGCTCCCAGGGCTGCCCCCTGCCGCTCATCGCCCAGGGCATCCGCGTCGCGTACGAGCTGGCCGAGCGCATCAACGCGGAGCTGGGCCACGACCGGATCACCGGAATCGACATCGGTGGCGGGCTGCCCGTCAACTTCGACAGCGAGGACGACCGTCCGACGTACGCCGATTACGTCGCCGAGCTCCGTGGCGCCGTACCCGGCCTCTTCGACGGGCGCTACACCCTGATCACGGAGTTCGGCCGCTCCCTGCTCGCCAAGAGCGGAACGGTCGCGACGGTCGTCGAGTACACCAAGTCGGCCGGGGGGCGGCAGATCGCGGTCACGCACGCGGGGGCCCAGGTGGCCACCCGTACGGTGTTCATGCCCGGCGCCTGGCCGCTGCGCGTCGGGGTGTTCGACGCCGCGGGCCGCCCCAAGCAGGGCCCGACCGAGATCGTCGACATCGCGGGCCCGTGCTGCTTCGCGGGGGACCTGACCGCGGCCGGGCGCGAGCTCCCGGTCATCGAGCCCGGTGACGTGGTGGCGCTCCACGACACCGGGGCGTACTACTTCTCGTCGCACTTCTCGTACAACTCGCTGCCGCGGCCCGCCGTCCACGGCTATCGGACGGGTGCCGACGGGCAGGTGCACTTCGCGCTCGTACGCGAGGCGCAGAGCGTGCGCGAGGTAGTCGAGGAGAGCGGCCTCGCACAGGCGGGCGCGCTGGTGGCTCTGCGCGCGATCTGAAGCGGTTCCGTCGAGGCTCCTTCTCGGGTCACGGCCTTCGGCCGAAGAACTCGGCCTAGGCGACGGCCAGTCGACGGCCGGGGCCCGCTCCGTAGGTGGTGTCCGTCGTGAGGCGGGCCCGGACGATCTCCGAACCACGCAGATCGAAGGTCTGCCGGCCCGGCTGGTCCTTGATCCTGATTCCCTCGCTGACCCGGCTTCCGTCGGCGGAGGTGAGCAGTGCAGTGCGCAGCGGATGCACAGGGTGCGGTCCGGGGCGTTCTCCGTACGGCAGTTGAAGCAGCGGAAGGGCGGGGCTGGAGGCGGACCCGGGGGTGTGTGCGTGGGAGCCGGCGGTACGTCGGGCCTGTCAGGCGTCGGTCACCACCCGCACTGGCAGCGACTTCAGGCCGTTGATGAAGTTCGAAACCAGGCGGCGCGGTGGAGCCGCGAGGTGGAGTGGGCCGGGCGGCAGGGTGCGGCAGGCCTCGTCGTACAGGACACGTAGCTGGAGGCGGGCGAAGTGCGCGCCCAGGCAGACGTGGGGTCCGTCGCCGAAGGAGATGTGGGGGTTGGGGGAGCGGGAGAGGTCCAGGGCGAACGGGTCGGGGAAGACGCGTTCGTCGTGGTTGGCGGAGGCGTGGAAGACGACCACCTTGTCGCCGGTGCGGATGCGCGTGCCCGCCAGGTCCGTGTCCTGGGTGGCGGTGCGGCGGAAGGTCAGGACGGGTGGGTGGCGGCGGAGGAGTTCGTCCACGGCGGTGGGGAACTCCACTTCTCCGTTGCGCAGGCAGCGGTACGCGTCCGGGTGTTGGGCCAGGAGGTGCAGGCCGCCGGGGGCGGCGCTGCGTACCGTGTCGTTTCCTGCGACCACGAGCAGGAAGAAGAACATCTCCAACTCCGGCTCGGTGAGTTCGGGGTCCGTGGCCAGGACCGTCATCACGTCGTCGCCGGGGTGACGGCGCTTGTGTGCCGCCAGTGCGTGCGCGTAGTCGAACATGTCCCGCAGTGATGCCGGGGATCGCGGGTTGACCGGCTTGCCGTCCGGGCCCAGTTCCGGTGTCCCGGCCTCGTCGGGGTCCTGGTAGCCGATGACACGTTGGGTCCAGTGCAGGAGGAGACCCCGGTCGCTGTCCGGCACGCCCAGCAGGTCGGTGAGGTTGAGCAGGGCGTAGTCGTCGGTGACGTGGGCGACGAGGTCGCAGGTGCCGTCGGTGGCCCGTGCCTGGGCCACTGCCCCGGTGAGCAGAGAATGGGCGCGTTCACGAACGACGGCCCCGAAGCGGTCCACGCGCTTCGGTGTGAAAGCGCGGCTGACAAGCATGCGCAGTCGTCGGTGGTGTGGTGGGTCCTGGTTGAGCATCATGCGGCGTATGAACGGCAGGTCGGCCGGGTCCGGGTCACGGATCTGAGTGGCGCCGAGGTACGAGGAGTACGTCGATGAGTCCTTCAGGACCCGGACGGCGTCCTCGTGCCGGGTGACCGCCCAGAAGCCGGGGCCCGCCGGCCAGCCGAGCACCTCCCGCTCCTCCTGCCACGCCACGGGGCGGTGGTCGCGCAGGTGGCGGTAGCGGTCGTGGGGGATGCCCTGCCCGTACTGCCTGGGGTCGAACACGTCCGGTACGAGCGTTTCGGGGGCGGGCACGCTCATGCCTTCGCCTCGCCGTCCTCCGCGTCCGCCCGCAGGAAGTCCTCCATCACGCGGATCAGGTCGAGCGGGGCCTCGTCCATCGCGTAGTGGCCGCACGAGGGCAGCTCCACCAGTTCGGCGCGCGGAAACCAGCGCATCCAGGTGGCCCGCTGCAACTCGGCCGACAGCGCCGGGTCCAGCGCGCCTACGACGGCCAGGGCCGGCACGGGCGAACCGTCGATCCGGTCGTGGAAGTCCTCGCCCGCCCAGGAGTCCAGCCAGGCACGGAACGCCTTCGCGTCGCTGCGTTCGAGCGAGCGGCGCACCATACGGTCCAGCCAGCCTGCGGGGCGTCGGCCTCCGGTGGTGAGGTCGAGAATGATCCGGCGGTTCTCCGGGGTGTGCGCCGCCGCGGAGAAGAGCTCCCACTGGTCGGGCGGCAGAGGCAGGCCGGACGCGGGTACCGGCGACACCCCGACCATTCTGCGTACCCGCTCCGGCGCGGCGGCCAGCGTCCGCTGGATGACGGAGCCGCCCATCGAGTGGCCGATCAGCGAGAACCGCTCCCAGCCGAGCCGGTCGGCCAGCGCGAGCACGTCCTTTGCCCCCTCAGCCGTGGTGTACGAGCCGTCCGTGTCCCGGGCCTCGCCGTATCCCCGCAGATCCACCACCGCGTACTGAAACGAGCCGAGGTCGAGGTCCGGCAGCACGGGGGCGTATGCGGAGCGGTCGGCGAGCCAGCCGTGCACCGCGATCACCTTGTGCGGTCCGTTGCCGTGCAGTCCGTGGGGAAGGGGCATTGAGGTCACGCTGACTCCCGTCACCGTAGGGAGCAGACCGGTCGGTCACCGGCCCGACCCCGCCCACGGTGGCGGCAACTCCGGGTCCGCGCAAGGGCCCACGCGAGGAACCCCGCAAGAGCCCACCGCCCTCTCCTCAGGACGAATCGAGGCAGTGACACGCCATACGCATCGGCGATCGCGTCGAGCGCGGGCCCACCGGACAAGAGCGCGCCGACCGGCGCGGGCAGCGTGCCCCTCGTCGCGCGCACGCCGCCGTCGAGCGTGCGCCCGGCAGCCGCCGACAGCCACCTCCGGCAGGCCTTCGCATAGCCTCCTCGAACGGAATCCGGCGGCAAACGGCTGCATCGGCGGGCAGTGGGGTGGCCGGGCCATGCCTCCGTCGGGATGATCCAAGCCATGACCAAGAGCAACAAGGACCGGGACATCACCCTGCGGATCGCCCAGCAGCCGGAGGCGGACGAGCTCCTCGCGCGCAGCCCGCTCGCCGCTCTGGTCGGCATGCTGCTGGACCAGCAGGTGCCGATGGAATGGGCCTTCTCCGGCCCGTACACCCTGGCCGGGCGGATGGGCGGAGACGACTTGGACGCCCATGAGATCGCCGCGTACGACCCGGAGGCCTTCGTCGAACTCTTCACCGCCAAACCTGCCTTGCACCGCTATCCGGGCTCCATGGCCAAGCGGGTCCAGCAGTTGTGCCAATACCTGGTGGCGGAGTACGACGGCGACGCCGGCTCGGTGTGGAGCGATGTCTCCAGCGGGGCCGAGCTGCGGAAACGGCTGAACGCCCTGCCGGGGTTCGGCACCCAGAAGGCGCAGATCTTTCTGGCCCTGCTGGGCAAGCAGTTCGGGGTCCGGCCGACGGGCTGGCGGGAGGCCGCCGGACCGTACGGTGAGGCGGGCTCGCACCGCTCGGTCGCCGACATCACCGGCCCGGAGTCGCTCGCCGAGGTCCGCGCGTTCAAGCAGCAGGCCACATACGCGGCCAGGGCGGCCAAACGCGCAGCCGACCAGTAGCCGACGAACAACAGCACCGCCCGCCGCCGGGAACCACCGCCTGCGGCGGGCCGTACCGAAGAGCGACCACGGCATCTCCCGCCCCGGCTGCGTACCGAAGGACCGTGCCGGCGACCGCGTCCCGGAGCAACGCGCCCGGATCCAGGGCGGCCCCGGAGACGGCGTACCCGGCAACGATCTCCTGCGCCGGCTGCGGCAGAACCCCGGCACCTCCGCCCGACGCCACGCCCGTGTCCGGAGCGCCGGCATCAAAACCGCCGCCGGTACCCGAACCCGCGTCTCGCCCGTACTGTCGTTGTCACTCATCACGACCCCTTGTTCCGGAATGCACGCTTTTGTGGCGTTCTCGCCAACATCGCAGTCCTGCCCCATGGCTGCGCCCGGAGGCTCTTGCCCGGTAGGCTTTCCGTGTGATCTTCAAGCGCATCGGAAATGGGCGGCCTTATCCCGACCACGGCCGGGAAAGCACCCGGCAGTGGGCGGATGTCGCGCCGCGCCCGGTCCGCCTCGATCAGCTGGTGACCACCAAGGGCAATCTGGACCTGGAGACCCTCCTCGCCGAGGACTCGACGTTCTACGGCGACCTGTTCGCGCACGTCGTGAAGTGGCAGGGCGACCTCTACCTGGAGGACGGACTGCACCGCGCGGTCCGCGCCGCACTCCAGCAGCGCCAGGTACTGCACGCCCGGGTACTCGAACTCGGCTGACGAAGCCCGGCGGGTTCCTTCCACGGACCCGCAAGCCCTGAGGGCCGATCCAGGTTCGTTCGGGTGCTTTCGCACCCGGACAGGTGCGATCCATTGATCATTTAGTAGGCGTCATCACCGAGTCGCACTACGCTGCGCCCATGAGCATGCTCACTCCCCCCGGCATGGGCGGAAAGTACCGCATCACGGGCGACAAGTACCCGCGCATGCGCCGTCCCCGTCGTCGCGGCAAACTGATCCTCGCTGCCACCGCTTCCGTGGTTGCCCTCGGGCTGGCCGGATGGGGCACACTGCAGCTCATCGACGTCTTCACGGGCGGCGACAGGAAGGCCAGCGCCGCCGACCACACGACGGACTGCCCGTCCGCCAAGCCGTCAGCGCCCGCGAAGGCGCTGCCGAAACCGGCGAAGATCACCGTCAACGTCTACAACGCGACACCGCGCAGCGGGCTCGCCAAGAAGGCGGCCGACGAGCTGAAGAAGCGCGGCTTCACCATCGGCAAGGTGGGGAATGCCTCGGCCGCGTACGACAAGAAGGTCGCCGGTCCGGGGGTACTTCTGGGCGCCCCGTCGGCCACGAACGGCTCGTTCCCGGTCCTTGGTACGCAGTTGCAGGGGGCCGTTTTGAAGACCGATGCCCGCAGGACGGCGGACGTCGATCTGATCCTCGGTACGAAGTTCAAGGCGTTCAGCACACCCCGGTCGGCCGCCGCGGCCCTCGCCGCCCTGGCGAAGCCGGCCCCCGCACCGTCCTGCTGACGGCTGCCGGGTCGACCCCGGCAGCCCAGCGCATCCTGCTCGGTCCTAGCCGACCGTGCCGTACATCCGGTCGCCCGCGTCACCGAGGCCCGGGACGATGTAGCCGTTCTCGTTGAGCCGCTCGTCGACCGAGGCGGTGACCACGGTGACCGGCGTACCCGCCAGTTCGCGCTCCATCACCTCGACGCCCTCGGGCGCCGCGAGCAGTACGACCGCGGTGACATCGTCCGCACCGCGCTTGATCAGTTCCTGAATGGCCGCGACCAGCGTGCCGCCGGTGGCCAGCATCGGGTCCAGGACGTACACCTGGCGGCCCGAGAGGTCCTCCGGCATCCGCGTCGCGTAGGTGGACGCCTGCAGCGTCTCCTCGTCGCGGATCATGCCCAGGAAGCCCACCTCGGCGGTCGGCAGCAGCCGCACCATGCCGTCGAGCATGCCGAGACCGGCCCGCAGGATCGGTACGACCAGGGGGCGCGGGTGCGACAACTTCACACCGGTCGTCGGTGTGACCGGGGTCTCGATATCGACCTGCTCGGTGCGCACATCCCGAGTGGCCTCGTAGGCGAGCAGGGTGACCAACTCGTCGGCGAGCCGCCGGAAGGTCGGGGAGTCGGTGCGCCTGTCGCGCAGGGTGGTGAGTTTGTGCGCGACCAGTGGGTGGTCGACGACGTGGATCCGCATGGGCTCAACAGTAACCGGGCCTCCCGCACGCGTGCGCTGGCATCAATCACACGTTCGGATGGAAGGTGGGGGGCATACGGACCCAGCCTTGGGGGTGATGAACCGATGCCGGACGGGGAACAGCGGAAGCGGGATCAGCCGGACACACCGGCCCCGCAGGACGCGCCGGACACAAAGGACGCGGAGGACGTGGAAGAGGCCGACGCGGCGCGCCGCAGGCGGCGCGCCCAGTTCCTGCGCGAGCTTCATGAGGCGAAGGCGCTCCGCGACCGGGTCCAGCCGCGCCGGGCCAGGGCTGCCCGGATGCGCCAGGCCATGCGGATGCGGGCCTTCCGCTGGTAGGTCGGACGGCGGCACGGTATCCCCCTGGTGGCGGCGTCCAGGAGAACTGATGGCCGACGCAACGGCCGAACTCCTCTCGCAAAGCCTATGTTTCTGCCACGATTCCGATGGGCGGGACGCAGGACAGCCGGGCCACCGGCTGCCCTCCCGCCGGACCGACACCCCTATGACCAGTGGGAGAGTCACGGTGTACTTCGCCGCACTGCTCGCGCGCACCGAAGACGGGTGGGAAGCGAGCGACACGGAACTCGACGATGTGGAGACCCTGTCCGACCTGACGGATCTGGCCCGTGAGGCCTCGGTGGACGAGGACACGGTGCTCGTCTTCATCGAGCAGGAGGACGCCTGGTTCGGCGTCGTCCGGGTGGACGGTGAGGAGGACCCCCGGATTTTCATCTCGGATGCCACCGCCGCCGCCCGCTCCTCGTACGGGGAGATCCTTCTCACGGATGAACTGCTCGGCCGCGAACCCGGGGCCGAGGACACGATTGCCGCCCTCGAAGAGCTCGTCGGCCTCGACGGTACGGAGGACGGCGAGCCGGACATCACCCCCGACAACGACAACGACAACGACAACGACAACGACGACGACGGACTCGATGCCGACGCCGTACCGGCTGGACCGCTCGGTGACACCGGGATCCTGGCCGACCTCGGGCTCCCCGAGGCGGAACTGCTGATGCTGCGCACGGACGCGCTGGTGGAGATCGCGGACGCGCTGGGCGCGGCCGAGGTCCTGGAGACCGTCCGTTAAGGTCCGCGGGTGAGCGAACCACCGCACCCGCAAGGACCGCCGGAACCGCACGATCCCGTAAGAGAACCTCACGATCACGTGAGAGATCCGTGGCGGGCGCATATGCGCCGCGCCCTGGCCGAGGCCGATCTGGCGGCGCGGGCCGGCGATGTGCCGGTCGGCGCCGTCGTGCTCGGCCCGGACGGCGCTCTGCTCGCCGCGGGACACAACGAACGCGAGGCGACCGGCGACCCGACCGCGCACGCCGAGATCCTCGCCGTCCGCCGGGCCGCAGCGGCGCTCGGCCAATGGCGGCTGTCCGGATGCACCCTGGTGGTCACCCTGGAGCCCTGCACGATGTGCGCGGGCGCTCTGGTGCAGTCCCGGGTGGACCGGGTGGTCTACGGCGCACGGGACGAGAAGGCGGGTGCGGCGGGCTCGCTCTGGGACGTCATACGCGACCGGCGGCTCAACCACCGCCCCGAGGTGATCCACGGAGTGCTGGAGGACGTCTGCGCCGACCGGCTCACGGCGTTCTTCCGCAACCTCTGACCAGGCTCCCGCGCGTCTGCGGCCTGCTCCGACGAATCGGATTTCGAACGACGGCCGGGATGGTCTAAGCTCTCTCTCGGTAGCGTGTCCGAGCGGCCGAAGGAGCTCGCCTCGAAAGCGAGTGTGGGGAAACTCACCGAGGGTTCAAATCCCTCCGCTACCGCTCTTGTGAAGGGCCCGGCGCATCGCGTCGGGCCCTTCGAGTTTTCCGCACCGACACTCGCGGATACGGACACGACTGTGGTCCCGGGTACGAGGGTCGTCGTACCCGGGACCAACGCCCGCGAAGTCCGGTCGGGGGAAGCGGCATCGGGGGACAAGCCGCTTCCCCCGATGAGAACAGGCTCCTCAAGCCCTCGCCGCGGTCAGGGGAAAAGCTCGCGGCGAGAACCCCGCAGTGAGGTCCTGTTCCTCGCCCCTCGGATTCCTGCCGGATCCGCTGGGCTCACCGTCCATCCTGCGGCCTCGCAGAAGCCTTACGAGCGGGCAAAGGGCCCCGATCACCGGGCCCTTGGTCCTTAAAGGCCGTGTGAGTGGTCAGAAACATCTGAGGGATACGACCATTCGTACGGATAGAATCGCCCGACTGCACAGGGGATCGAAGGGGAGGCAGGGGCTGATGGCGCAAGCGAAGAAGATAGCGCTCTACGTGATAGTCGGCTTCGTGGCGTACACGATCATCACGTCCCCGGCCCGGGCGGCGGAACTTGTCCAGATAGGGTTCGAGGGCATTTCGAGTGCCGCACAGGGCGTCGGCGACTTCATGTCCGAGCTCGTGAAGTAGGAGTACCCCATGATCCGCCATCTGGTCCTGTTCAAGCTGAACGACGGCGTCGAGCGGGACGACCCGCGGGTCGTCGCCGGGGCGAAGGCCTTCCAGGAGCTGGCGGGGAAGGTTCCCGAGCTGGAGTTCTGGGAGTGCGCCTGGAACATCACCGACCGGCCGATCGCGTACGACTTCGCCATCAACTCCGCGGTCGCCGACGAGGACGCTCTGAAGCGCTACATCGAGCACCCTGCCCATCAGTCCGCCGCCGGGCAGTGGCGCGCGTTCGCCACCTGGGTGATCGCCGACTATCCGTTCTGATTCACCTGGTCCGCCCGATCCAACCGGTCCCCTGAGCCCCTCGCCACCACGGCGAGGGGCTTTTTTTAGTGTTTAAACCAAGTTGAACCCAACACGACGCTATACGGTGCTTGCACACAGTGGACATGTCTTGTGATGCTATGACCGCTTTTGACGGATGAGTTGACCGAAGTTGACCGCAAAGGGGTGGCGTGACCGTGCCGGCCAGTGCAGCGCCTCAAGTGCCTCCCCAGACCGTCCAGACCTTCCAGGCCGTCGAAACCGTCGACACGGTCCAGACCGAGATGCCCGACAGCACGACGCCGCCCGCCAGGACCAGGGGCGCGGACACCAGGGCGCTCACTCAGGTCCTTTTCGGACAGCTCAAGAACCTGGAGCCGGGGACCCCGGAGCACGGCCGCGTACGGGCGGCACTGATCGAGGCGAACCTCCCCCTGGTGCGTTACGCCGCGGCACGGTTCCGGAGCCGTAACGAGCCGATGGAGGACGTCGTCCAGGTCGGCACGATCGGCCTGATCAACGCCATCGACCGGTTCGACCCCGAACGCGGTGTCCAGTTCCCGACCTTCGCGATGCCGACCGTCGTCGGCGAGATCAAACGGTACTTCCGGGACAACGTACGGACCGTCCACGTCCCACGCCGACTGCACGAGCTCTGGGTCCAGGTCACCGGTGCCACCGAGGATCTGACGACCGCCCATGGCCGCTCCCCCACCACCGCGGAGATCGCCGAGCGGCTGAGGATCTCCGAGGACGAGGTGCTGGCCTGCATCGAGGCCGGCCGCTCCTACCACGCGACCTCGCTGGAGGCCGCGCAGGAGGGCGACGGGCTGCCCGGCCTCCTGGACCGGCTCGGCTACGAGGACCCGGCCCTCGCGGGGGTCGAGCACCGCGACCTGGTCCGGCATCTGCTCGTACAACTGCCCGAGCGCGAACAGCGCATCCTGCTGCTGCGCTACTACAGCAATCTGACGCAGTCACAGATCAGCGCCGAACTGGGTGTCTCCCAGATGCATGTGTCAAGGCTGCTGGCCCGTAGCTTCGCCCGACTTCGATCCGCAAACAAGATCGAGGCGTAACCGGAACGGGTAGAGCACTCGAAGTCCGGTTCGGGCGGCCGAAATGCCGCACACCCCCTGTTAACTGCACAGACGCCACAAGGACTTGTCGATATGTCACTACAGCGCGTTGACGACATGTGACATTCTGCGGAAACCGCGTTTGCCGTGGCCTCGCCTCCGGTATTCAGGTGGAGGCTGCGTTCCTCCGATGGTCGCGGCTCAACGCTCGACCGTCCGCGACCTCAAGGGGGTGGCATGTCCGCAGAACAGGGCAGCTCGAAGGTGCTCACGCTCACGAAGAGCACACCCGCACCAGTTGTGCTCACCAGCTCGTCGGAAGCCATCGACACCCGCACTCTGTCCCGCTCCCTGTTCCTGCGGCTCGCCGCACTGGGGCCAGCACCGGGCCCCGATGGAACGGACAGCCCGGAGCGTGCCTACGTACGGGACACACTCATCGAGCTCAACCTCCCGCTGGTGCGCTACGCCGCTGCGCGGTTCCGTAGCCGCAACGAGCCGATGGAGGACATCGTCCAGGTCGGCACGATCGGCCTGATCAAGGCAATCGACCGGTTCGACTGCGAGCGGGGCGTGGAATTCCCGACGTTCGCGATGCCGACCGTCGTCGGGGAGATCAAACGCTTCTTCCGCGACACCTCGTGGTCGGTGCGCGTCCCGCGCCGTCTCCAGGAGCTGCGGCTCGCGCTGACCAAGGTCAGCGACGAGCTCGCTCAGAAGCTCGACCGCTCGCCGACCGTGCCCGAGCTGGCCAAGGCGCTCGGCGTCTCCGAGGAGGACGTGGTCGACGGACTGGCCGTCGGCAACGCGTACACCGCCTCCTCGCTGGACTCGCCCTCGCCCGAGGACGACGGCGGCGAGGGCTCCCTCGCAGACCGGCTCGGATACGAGGACTCGGCGCTGGAGGGCGTCGAGTACCGCGAATCGCTCAAGCCGCTGCTGGCCAAGCTCCCGCCGCGCGAACGCCAGATCATCATGCTGCGGTTCTTCGCCAACATGACGCAGTCCCAGATCGGCGAAGAGGTCGGTATCTCGCAGATGCACGTCTCGCGCCTGCTGACCCGTACGCTCGCCCAGCTCAGGGAAGGGCTCATCGCCGACTGACCGCCGTGGACCGCCGCACCGTCGCACGAGGGTTCCGATTTGACGGACCGTCAGCCACACTGGCGCGATGCGACGCCAGATACTCGACTCGACCGGCCGCCGGGGCTTCGTGATCGCCGCCTCGGCGGCCGTGCTGTGTCTGGGCGGCGCGCTGGCCGCCTGCGGCGGCGGGACGGCGGACGACGGCTATGTGGCGGTCGGCGCGGCGGGCACGGGCCCCGAAAGAGCGCCGTCGGGGGCGGTGGCGCCGTCGGGGAAGGTGACGCTGGTGCCGCTGGACAGGGGTGGCAAGGACGGTGGGAGGACCGGAGCCCGGGCCGACGGCGGCGGGCCTTCGCCGGGCGCCTCCACCGGTGGCGACGGCTCCGGGGGTACGAGCGCTGCGGGCGGCGGGGCGATCCGGCCGCCCGGTACGCCTGACACATCCGGCCCCGGCGCAGGCGGTGCGGCCGGCGGCACCGGCAGTGCGGGCGGCGGTACAGGTGGCACGACCGGCTCCGGTGGCTCCGGTGGCCCTGGAGGCGGCTCCCCGGACCCCGCAACCCCGCCGGCGCCCGGCCCCACCGCGCCGGCGGGGCCTGCCGTGCTGGTGGTGGGTGCCCCCGAGCGGGCGGCCGCGGACGAGCGCTGGTGCGAGAAGGTGACTGTGGAGGTCCGCAACACCGGGGGATCACCGGCGCGTTCGGGGACCGTCACCTTCGCCACACACATCATCGGCGGGCTGGGGGTCGACTGGGCGACCATCGAGTCGACCGCGCCGCTGCCCGCGCCGATCGACGCGGGAGCGGCGCGGACGAAGACGTACACCGTCTGCGTGGACGCCTGGCGGGTGCCCCTGGGTATGCATGTCGAGACCCGGGACGTCACCGCCGTATTGAAGTGACGGGTGGAGGCAGGAGTTACGGAGGAACCGGTGCGCGGGTCAGCGGAGCGCGAGCCAGGCGACCGCTGCGAGGACGACGATCACCGCGGCAACGGTGACGATCATCCCGGTCTTCGGTCCGGACGAGGCGGCCGGCTGCTGCCGGCGCTGCGGCTCGCCCTCGTCGACGAAGGCGCGGAACATCTGGGTGCTGCCCGCGGCGTCGTAATTGCCCTCGGGGCCCTGGGGGTCGCCATTTACCGGCGGCTGATTACGCATGAATGCATTCCCACTCGATCGGGTGAAGTGCTCGTCGGATACTGCGATATGAAGCCTGTGGAACTGTAGCGTCGTCACGTGGGAGAGGCTCCTGCGGTCAACGCTCGACCCCTCTCGCACCAGGGACTCTGCCCGCCACGGACTGGATCACGCGCGTGACGCGTGCCGCCACCGGGGTGCGAACGCGGAGAACCAGGTCGTCCAAGACCGTTCGGGATGGCCCGCCAGACGCACAGCACCTCGCGCCGGGCGCCAAGGAACGGTTGTGTGCCATGGGTCAGGACCCTAGCGGTCCGGCGGCACCCTATGCCCCTACGGGGCGACGGCCGGGCCCCGAGTAACGCTCGGGGCCTACTGCCGTTTCGAGGCCACCGTCCACACCTCGGGTGTGGCACGAGACACACCCGACCCGTCCCGTACACGCTGGCCGTTTGACCCGAGCCCTACGCAGCCTTTTGCTTTCCTTTACTTCTGCAAGCCCCATTTCGTTTGCCTGCAGCAACCAACAGCTTCTATCGTTGCCCTAAGCAACAAGATGAACCGGTGAGATGTCTGGGGGGCCCGTGGCCGTACGGAGTCAGTACGAAGAACTGGCCCGGCAGCTCAGCGCCATCGGGGCCGTCAAACGGGGTCTCGCCCGCATGCTGCCCGCCGAATGCCCCGGCGGCTCCGCCGCCGTACTGGCACTTCTCCGTGAGCACGGCGAAATGCGCATCAGCAGACTGGCCGAGCTGATGGCCGTCGACATGTCGGTGACCAGCCGTCATGTCGCCCATGTGGCGGAGCGTGGCTGGATCGAACGGTCCTCGGACCCGGCGGACAAGCGGTCCCGCATCCTGCGGCTGACCCCCGCCGGACACGACGTGCTCAACGATCTGAACCGGCGCACCACCGACATGTTCATCCACAACCTGTCCGATTGGTCCGACGACGACGTCGGACAGCTCAACACGCTGTTGGCCCGGCTGCGTGACAGTTTCGCCTGTCGCGGCCCAGGAGGGTGCACCCCCGGGAAGCACATCGGCGACTGCCGTTCCCGGCCTGCCGACAGCGACAACGACTCGTACACCCGCACACCTGTGTAACAGAAGCAAAGACAAGGAACTCAATGGCTACGACCACACCAACCGGTGTGCGGGGCGGCCACGCCAAGCACGGGGGATCGTCCGATGCCTCGTCCGGCGCGCCGATGACACACCGGCAGATCATGGAAGCACTGGCCGGGCTGATGCTCGGCATGTTCGTCGCGATCCTGTCGTCAACGGTCGTCTCCAACGCTCTTCCGGAGATCATCTCCGACCTCGGCGGCGGCCAGAGCGCCTACACCTGGGTCGTCACGGCCTCGCTGCTGTCGATGACGGCCACCACCCCCCTGTGGGGCAAGCTCTCCGACCTGTTCAGCAAGAAGCTGCTGGTCCAGATAGCGCTCGTCATCTACGTCGCGGGCTCGGTCGTCGCCGGTATGTCGACCAGCAGCGGCATGCTGATCGCCTGCCGTGTCGTCCAGGGCATCGGTGTCGGCGGTCTCTCCGCCCTCGCGCAGATCGTGATGGCGGCGATGATCGCCCCGCGTGAGCGTGGTCGCTACAGCGGATACATCGGTGCGGTGTTCGCCGTCGCCACCGTCGGTGGTCCGCTGCTCGGCGGTGTCATCACGGACACCAGCTGGATGGGCTGGCGCTGGTGCTTCTACGTCGGTGTGCCGTTCGCGATCATCGCGCTCGTCGTGCTCCAGAAGACGCTGAAGCTCCCGGTCGTGAAGCGTGACGTCAAGGTCGACTGGTGGGGTGCGGTCTTCATCAGCGCCGCCGTGTCGCTGCTGCTCATCTGGGTCACCTTCGCGGGCGACAAGTACGACTGGCTCTCCTGGCAGACCGTCGCGATGCTCATCGGCTCCGCCGTGCTCGCAGCGATCTTCGTCGTCGTCGAGTCCAGGGCCGACGAGCCGATCATCCCGCTGCGCCTCTTCCGCAACCGCACCATCACGCTGGCGTCGCTGGCCTCGTTGTTCGTCGGTGTCGCGATGTTCGCGGGCACCGTCTTCTTCAGCCAGTACTTCCAGCTGGCGCGCGGCAAGTCGCCGACGATGTCCGGTGTCATGACGATCCCGATGATCGCGGGTCTGTTCATCTCCTCGACGGTCTCCGGCCAGATCATCACCAAGACGGGCCGCTGGAAGGCCTGGCTGGTCAGCGGTGGCTTCCTGGTCACCGCCGGGCTCGGGCTGCTGGGCACCATCCGGTACGACACGGAGTACTGGCACATCGCGGTCTTCATGGCCGTGATGGGTCTCGGCATCGGCATGATGATGCAGAACCTGGTGCTCGCCACGCAGAACCAGGTCGACCCGTCCGACCTCGGCTCGGCCAGCTCCGTCGTCACCTTCTTCCGTTCGCTCGGTGGTGCGATCGGTGTCTCGGCGCTCGGCGCCGTCATGGCGAACCGCGTCACCCACTACGTCAAGGACGGCCTCACGGAGCTCGGCCCCAAGAGCGCGGCCATGGGCCATGGCGGCACCGGCGGCGGGGGCATCCCCGACCTGGACAAGCTGCCCGCGCCGATCCGTACGGTCGTGGAGAGCGCCTACGGACACGGTGTCGGCGATGTCTTCCTGTACGCCGCTCCGGCCGCGCTGATCGCCTTCCTGATCACGATCTTCATCAAGGAGGTCGCGCTGAAGACGAATTCCGTGAGCGAGGTCCCGGCCGCGGCCGAGGTCCCCGTCGCGGAGGCGGTCGAGGCTCCGGCCGTCGCTGGGGCGCCGGTCTCCCGGGCAACGGCCCGGACTGCCCCGGTCTCCTCGGTCGACACCCTGGAAGCCCCGGTCGCCACCATGCTGGGCACGGCCGTGCACGGTGTGGTGCGCGGCGCCGAGGGCGCACCCGTCGCACAGGCCGCCGTCACGCTGATCTCGCTGGCCGGCCGGCAGCTGGGACGCTCCGTCGCCCAGACCGACGGCAGCTACGGTCTGGACGCGCCGGGCTCCGGCAGCTACGTCCTGATCGCGTCCGCCGACGGCTTCCAGCCGCAGGCGTCCACCGTGGTCGTCGGTGACGAGCCGCTCTCGTACGACATCCTGCTCTCCGGTACGAGCGGCCTGGCCGGAACCGTGCGGACCGCCGAGACCGCTGCGCCGGTCGAGGGTGCCATGGTCATCGTGACCGACGTGCGCGGCGATGTGCTGGCCACCGGCACATCCGGTGAGACGGGCGAGTTCGCCTTCGGTGAACTGGTCCCCGGTTCGGTGACCGTCGCGGTGAACGCCGCAGGGTTCCGTCCGCTGGCGCTGCCGGTGGAGATCGGCGGCCAGGGCGTCACCCGGATCGAGGCCGCACTGCAGTCCGGTGCGCTGGTGCAGGGCGTCGTGCGGGCCGGTACCGGCCGCCTGCCGCTGCCGGACGCCCGGGTCACGCTGGTCGACGCGGCGGGCAATGTGGTCGCCAGCTCGACGACCGGGGACGACGGGGCGTACGCCTTCACCGACCTGGACGCGGGCGAGTACTCGGTCATCGCGACCGGCTACCCGCCGGTGGCCGGTGCGCTGACCGTGGCCGGTCGCGGGGTCGACGGCCACGACATCGAGCTCGCGCACCCCGGCGAGTAACGACCTGGGCGAGGTCGTAACCACAGACCCCTGGCGGGTCGGCGTTTCGAGCGGAGACGCTGTACCGGCCGGTGGAAATGGGCCCCGGTGGCGGGGACGGCAGGCAGGGGACGGCCTGCCG
>NZ_JBEOVN010000026.1:0-54976 GCF_040295565.1 Streptomyces sp. NPDC002785
TCTCGGCTGCGCTCGAGCAGGGGAGACCCCATCTGCCTCAATCCTCCGCCTTGCAGCTGCACGCACCCAGCCCCGCTCCTTCTCCCACCCCCCATTTGCCGGTCGGTCTTAGTCCAGGCCGATGTGGACGGGGCCGCCGGTGTCCGAGACTCCGTCGAGCACGGTGGAGGGGATGCGGAAGACCCGCCCGGGGGCGGCGGGCCAGGCGAGGGTACGGCGTGTGACGGTTCGTCCGTCCTGGCGGACGGTCACCTTGGGGAAGCGGACGAATTCGTCGGTCCACAGCAGCAGGCGGCCTCGCGCGGGCGCGGGGTCGTTCGGGCGCAGGATCTGCGGGGCGACCCAGCGGAACGGTGCCTCGGCGAGCAGACGAACGCCCCCGGTCGGCTGTGGCCGCCCGTGCAGGTGATCGATGACCTGTTGGGCGACGTGCTTGCCGTCGAGTGCGGCGACGTCGGCGGTGTCGACGGGGTGCAGCAGGTTGCCGACCGCGAAGGTGCCGGGGCGGCTGGTGCGCAGGGCAGTGTCGGTGAGGGGGCCGAGTGTGCCGGTGTCGAGGGTGATGCCGGCGCTGCGGACAAGCTCGTGGTCGGGAATCCAGTCGCCGGTGAAGACAACGGTGTCGCATTCGATGGTGCGGCGCTTTCCGGTGTCGAGGTGTTCGATCTCGACGGCCTGGCAGCGGCCCTTGCCGATGACGCGGGTGACGCGGGTGCGGGTGGCGACGGGGACGCGCAGCACGGTGCGTCCGGCTGTGTTGAAGGCTGAGTAGGACTCGGCCCTGGGGTATTGGCTGATCATGAGGGCGGGAGTGCAGCCGGCTTCGCGCAGGGTGACGGCTGCGGACCAGCTGACGAGTTCGCCGCCGACGATGACGGCCCGCTTGCCGACCGGCTGGTGGTGGAGGTGGACGAGGTTTTGCAGTTGGCCGGTGGTGTAGACGCCGTGGGGGCGGTCCCCGGGGATGCGGCGTGCGGTGCGGGGGCGTTCGCGGGCGCCGGTGGCGAGAACGAGCGCCTTGGGGCGGATCCGGTAGCGGCCGTCGGGGCTGGTGACGTCGACGGTGTTGTCGTCGGCCCAGCCGGTGACCATGGTGCGGGTGCGGATCTCGGCTCCGGCGGTGGTCGCCCGCTCGACGAGGTGGCGTGCGTAGGCGGGGCCGGACATGACGCGGCGCAGGTCACGCAGTCCGTATCCGGTGTGGTCGCTGTGGCGGGGGATGCCTCCGGCCTGGTGCTCGCGGTCGACGACGAGGATGTGGCCGGCACCGCGGTGGGCGAGTTCGGCGGCGGCGGTGAGGCCGGCGGGTCCCGCGCCGATGATGAGGACGTCGGGGGTGAGCGGAGTGGGCTGGTGGTTCATCGATTGTCCTTCAGGCCTGGCCGCAGCCGTCGTGGGCGTGGTGCTGGTTTCGGAGGGCGTCGACGGCTGCGCCGCAGAAGAATCCTTGGCAGCGGCCATTCATGGCGCGGGTGCGGCGGCGCAGGCCTTCGAGGCTGCGCGCGGGGATCGTGGCGTGGCAGGCGTCGCGGATCTCGCCTTCGGTGACGCGTTCGCAGAAACAGGCGATGGTGCCGTAGGCGGGGTCCTGGGCGATGAGGTCGGCGTCCTGGTAGGGGCGACCGGCGGCTTCGCCGATGTTGGGCATGCGCGGGGGGTCGGGCAGCCGACTGCGGGTGCGCAGGGTCAGGCCGGCGTCTTCCAGGAGGGTGCGTACGTGTTCGGCGATCGCGATGCCTGCCGTCAGGCCGGTGGAGCGGATCCCGCCGACGAGGAGATAGCGCTGCTGGGGGGTGGCTTCGATGAGGTAGTCGCCGCGGTCGATGGCAGCGCGCAGGCCTGCGTAGCTGGCGGTGACTTCTTCGGCCAGCAGGCGGGGCATGAGCCGCTCGCCCTTGCTGAGCAGGAAGTCGTAGCCCTCTTCCGAGGTTGCGGTGTCGGTGCGGTCGGTGAGGTCTTCGGCGGTGGGGCCGAGCATGACGTTTCCGTAGATGGTCGGCGAGATCAGGACGCCCTTGCCGCGGGATGTGGGCACGGGGAGGACGATCTTGTCGACCAGGGGGCGGGCGAGCTTGTCGAAGACGAACAGTTCGCCGCGGCGAGGGGTGACGGTGAAGCGGTCGTGGCCGAAGAGCCGGTCGATGTGGTCGGCGCCGAGGCCTGCGGCGTTGACGACCCAGCGGGCGCGGATGTCGCCGGCCGTGGTGTTCAGGGCGGTGTGGTCGTCGTTGTCCTGGATGCCGGTGACGGCGTGTTGCAGCAGGATGTCGGTGCCGCGCTGCCGTGCGTCGGTGGCCAGGGCGAGGTTGGTGGTCCAGGTGCAGATGATGGACTCATCGGGCACAGCCAGGCCGCCGAGGGCGCCGTCGCCGAGATCGGGGAGGGCGCGGTAGACCTCGCCGGCGTCGACGATGCGGCAGTGTTCGTAGCCGTTGGCCTCGGCCTTTTCCTTCAGGCCGGGCAGGGCGTCGAGCTCTTCCCGGTTCCAGGCCACCAGCAGGGCGCCGGTGTGCTCGACGGGGATGCCCGTGGCCTTGGCGTAGGCGGACAGCAGGTGGTAGCCGCGTGCGACCAGGCGGGATTCGAGGGTGCCGGGTTTGGCGTCGAAGCCGGTGTGCAGGATGGCGGTGTTGGCCTTGCTGGTGCCGTCGCCGACGTCGTCGCGGGCTTCGACCAGGGCGACGGTGAGCTCGTAGCCGGACAGTTCCCGTGCGATGGCCGCGCCGACGATGCCGCCTCCGATGACGGCGACGTCGTAGACGTCGGCGCGGGGGGCCTGCGTGGTGGCGGTCATGTGTGTTCTCCCTTGCCGACGCAGGCCGCGGCGGCCTGCGTCCATGTGGTGCGGAACTCCTCTGCCCGGTCCCCGGACCAGAGGGGTTCGTAGACGGTTCTCGGCTGCCATGCGCCGACGGCTTCCTTGAGGCTGAGCCGTGGGTCCAGGGCGCAGCGGGCCAGAGCGGCCGCGCCGAGCGGCGTTGCGTGCGCGGAGGGGTAGATGTCCACCGGTATCTGGGCGATGTCGGCCTGGGCCTGCATGAGGGCGGCGCTGTTGGTCAGGCCGCCGTCGGCGCGCAGCCGGGTCAGTGGCCGCCCGAGGTCCGTCTGCACGAGGCTGATCAGTTCGGCGACTTGCGCGGCGATGCCTTGCAGGACGGCAAGGACCAGGTGTTCGCGGCGAGTGGCGAGCGTCATGCCGGTGAGCGAGGCGGTCGCGTCCGGTGCCCACCAGGGGGCGGCGAGCCCGGCGAAGGCGGGCACGCACAGCACGCCTTCGGCGTCCGCGGCGGCCAGCGTGTCGAGGTCGGTGGCGTTCTGGACGAGCCCCAGATCCTGAAGCCATCGCACCGCCGAGGCGACGGTGTAGACCTGTCCGTCGACGCAGTACGGCGTCTGCCCGCCGGCCTGCCACGCGACCGATGTCGTCAGCCCGGCACTGGAGCGCACCGGGTTCAGGCCGGTGTTGGCCAGCAGGAAAGCTCCCGTGCCGTAGGTACATTTCGCGGTGCCTTGTTCCAGACAGCTCTCGGCGACCAGGGCGGCCTGTTGGTCGACGATCAGCCCGGCCACCGGGATGCTGCCGCCGAAGGCCCGTGTGGTGCCGATGATCTCGTCGCAGGCGGCGATGCGGGGAAGCTTCTCGTTGCCGAGGTCGAAGAGGTCGATGAGGCCGGTGTCCCAGGTCGCCGTGTCCAGGTTCAGGAGCAGGGAGCGGCTCGCGGTGGAGGCGTCGGTGACGAACTCGCCGGTGAGGTGGTGGACCAGCCAGGTGTCGGTGGTCGTGACCACGCCGTCCCGGGTGAGGTTACGGCGCAGCCAGGCCATCTTCGGGGCGGAGAAATACGGGTCGAGGACGAGACCGGTGCGCCGGGCGATGTGGTCGGCGTGCTGGGCCAGTTCGTGGCAGACGCTCTCCGAGCGGCGGTCCTGCCACACGATGGCGGGGGACAGGGGGGTGCCGGTGGCCGGGTCCCAGGCCAGCACGGTCTCGCCCTGGTTGGCCAGGGCGACACAGTCGATGGGGCGGTTTGCCGTGTTGACCGCGCGCCGTCCGGTGTTCAGGACGGAGTCGAGGAGTTCGTGCGGATTCTGCTCGACGCCGCCGCCCGGCAGGTAGGTCGGGCGCACTGTCTCCTCGGCGATGGCGAGGGTGCCGTCCGCGGAGTCGACGACGATCGCTTTCGTCCCAGAGGTGCCCTGGTCGATGGCGAGGATCGTGGTCATCGGGTGGTGCCTTCCGCAGCGAGGGGCCCCTGCTGCGCCTGCGGCGTGGTGGTGTCCGCGGCGTCCAGTGCCCGGTCGACGTCAGCCATGTCGGGCATGGTCAGCCCGCTCCTTCCGCGGCGGTACAGCAGCCCTGCGAAGTAGAGGGCGCCGAGTCCGAACAGCACCAGCACATAGGTCCAGGGTGCCCGGAAGGAGGCGTCGCGGAAGATCAGCAGTTCGTAGACGAGCCAGACGGTGGCGATGGTCAGGACCGGTACTTCCCAGCGTCCCAGGGAGAAGCCCTGGGACGGCGGAAGCGACTTGCGCTTGGCGATGTACATGGCGACGGTGCCGGCGTAGATGAGTGCGGGCAGCAGCGTGCCGGCCGAGAACAGCTGGAACAGTGCGTCCGTGGAGCGGGAGAACAGCGCCAGGATCACCTGGGCGACGAGCATCATGAACACCGAGGCGTTCAGCGGCGTTGCGGTACGCCGGTCCACACGGCGCAGCAGCCGCCAGCCGGGGAACCGCTCGTCGCGCGACATGGCGTACACCAGCCGGGTCCCGCTGAGGGTGATCACCAGGCCGCAGGAGAAGATCGAGGTCACGACGAGGACGAGAAGCACCTTGCCGACGACCGAGCCCAGCACGGCGGTGATCACTGTGGCCACCGGGGTGGCCGACTCGCCCACCGCGTCCACTCGGCCCGCCGCGGCCGTCACCGCGACCAGGAACAGGAATCCGAGCACGCCCAGCGAGAGCACTGCCTGGACCATCGCCTTGGGGATGACACGGGCCGGCTCACGGGTCTCCTCGGCCAGGTTTGCCGCCGACTCGAACCCCACGATGGTGAAGGCGCCCAGCAGGAACGCCAGCGCGAACGGCCCGGCGTGGGTGCCCCCGCCCATGCCGTAGTAGCCGTCGGTGGGAACGGTTCCGGTGTCAAACAGGTGCCCGAAGTCGAGCTTGCCAGTGGCGGCGCCAACCACGAAGAGCAGGATGGTCAACGCGATCATGCCGATCAGTTGCATGGTCACCGCCACGTTGTTGACCTTGTGGGTGGTCCGCGTCGACAGGGCCACCAGCACCGCTTGCAGGAGCACCACCACGGCGGTGATCACCCACGCGTTCTGTGCGGTCCCCACGTACTGGAACAGCTCCGGCAGGATCGTGGACGCGATGGTGTAGTCCACGGCGACCAGGACGACGCCCAGGAACGCGAACGAGATCCAGCCCATGATCCAGCCCCACACCGGCCCCACGATGCGTGACACCCATTGGTAGGAGTAGCCGCTGATCGGAATGCGCGCGGCGAGGGCCCCGAAGACCAGCGCGATGGAGAGCTGGCCGATCACCGTGATCGGCCAGGCCCAGATGCCCCTCGGGCCCGACGTTTCCAGGACCGCTCCGTAGGTCGTGAAGATGCCCGTGGCGATCGACACGAACCCGAAGGCCACGGAGAACGAGGCGTACCAGCCCAGTTCCCGGGACATCCCTTCTCGGCGCTCGCCGACGGGTTTCGAACCCTGCGTGCGTGTGTCCGGATGAGTCATAGCTCGCGTTCCCCTCTTTCAAGGTGTCCCGCCGCGGGTGCGGGATCGGCGGACGTGGGCGGGCCGAGGCGGTGAGCGGCCCCGCCACGGTTGTGCGGGTGCTGCGGTCTGCCGCTCGGCGGACCTGGCCCGCCGAGCGCGGCGCGCGGTAGGTTGCGCCAGCGGCTGCATCATTCACGCATTGACCGAAATTGTGGAAAGTTGACTGCAGGTACCCGAAAGTGTGGACCTTTGCCTGTGTCTCGTCAAGAGGTTGGGCTTCTCTCCTCTGAGAACGGGAACGGTTCCCGTGTCGGTGCAGACCTGCAGGACCGCGCAGTTTCCGACGCGCCCCGTCAGGTGCCTCCCGACCCCGCCCCCGGGCGGGATCGCTGAGAAGCGCCGAGTAACGGTAGAATGCGGTCACAGAACCACAGAAACAGTCATGGGGGTGCGAGCGTGCTCGCTGCAGAACGGCACCGCAGGATCGTCGCCGAGCTCGCGCGGCTCACCTTCGTCACCACCGACGACCTCACGACACTCCTGGGTGTCTCACACGAGACCGTGCGCCGCGACCTCGCACTGCTCGAGCAGCGCGGCGAGCTCGCCCGCGTCCACGGAGGCGCCACCACCCGCCAGGCTTCCGTCGGAGAAGAAGCACCCTTCACCGAACGAAGCGGTGCTCAGGCCGCACAGAAAGAGGCCATCGGGCGCGCTGCAGCCGCACTGATCAAGCCGCATCAGACCGTCATCATCGACGTGGGCACCACCGCACTCGAGGTGGCCCGTGCGCTGCCTGCCGACCACACCGGAGTCATCGCCACACCCTCGCTGCTCGTGGCGGCCGAGGCCAGCACCCGCCCCGGAACCGAGGTACTCGTCAGCGGCGGTCGTCTGCGCGCCGGCGATCTCGCCTGCTCCAACGCCCAAGCCATGGAGTTCTTCAACAACCTGCGCGCCGACGTGGCCTTTATCGGCTCCGGTGGGGTCGCCCCCTATGGACTGACCGACTACCACCTCGACGAAGTCGCCACCAAGCGCGCCATCCTCGTCGGCACCACCACCAGTTACGTCCTGGCCGACTCCAGCAAGTTCGGCCGCACGGCGGCACACCGTGTCTGCGGGCTCGACGGCTTCGACACCCTCATCACCGACCAGGCCGCCGACACCGAACTGCGCACCGCCCTCACCCGGGCCGGAGCAACCACGCTCGTCGCCTGATCCCCCGCATCGGGGAAGAGGCCCCTCGCCCTCGATGGCGGCCGGGTGGCTGCCGCCGGACGTCAAAGGATGAACCGCGGCAGCCATTTCGCCCGGTAGTCGCGGTGGCCGGCATGCTCTGCGGCCATCTGCCGGACGGCGAAACCGAGCCCGACCGCACGGCCGGACGAGAAGTCGTGTTCGGGGCGGTCGACGTCCTTGTCGGCGACCTCCGCGTACTCATTGAGGAGAACTCTGCTCGTCTCGATGCGACGACGTGTGCGCGCGGGGTCCTGAAAGGCGATGTGCTGATCGAAGCCGAGATTCCGCACGCTGAACGCGATGGCGCCGGTCCGGTCGTGGACCTCGCCGGGCACACCGGCCGGGCACCGCCAGCTGTCCCCGCCCGCCGCCTGCGCAATCTGTTCCTCCTCGGCAAGACGCGCCCGAACGAAATCGATCATGTCGGAGTTGTCTGTCATCGGGCTTTCGAATCCTTAACCGTCATGGCTCCCTGCCGGAAGCCGCACCCACTGCCTTGGCCAGTTCTGTTCGTTCACCGAGGATGTCGGACGACGATACCGAGTTGAAGTCCAGTGCCCCGGGGACACCACCTGTCGTGGGCGTATCCGGGTGCCGAGATGATCCGAGACGGAGCCCCTGGTCTGCACGCTCGGTGGGGGGGGAGGGGGGGGGAGGTCCCGCCGCCGTGACAATGCGGGTGCTGTCCCGGATCCTGGCACCCACTGCAGCGATCCGGCTCAACGGCAGGACCGGGCAACCGGTCAAGCGATCACTGACCGCTTACGATCACTGACTGCAACCGCAACCCTTCGTCCTGACACCCATCCCGCCGGCCTGAGAGCACACGCGCCCCTCCTGATTCCGAGCACGCAGGGGCGCCGGACAGGAGAAGAGAACCGCCCATGACCACCGTGCGCGGAACATCCATGGACATCCCCACACAAGACAGCACCGCCGACGCCTACCTGGCCCATCCCGACGACGGAAGTCCCCACCCCGGGGTGCTGTTCTACATGGACGCCTTCGGAATCCGACCCCACCTGAAGAAGATGGCCGATCGTCTCGCCGAAGCCGGCTACACCGTGCTGGTCCCCAATGTCTTCTACCGCCATGGGCGGGCGCCGGTGGTCGAGCTGCCGGACTTCATCGACCCGGCCCGACGCCCGGAGATCTTCGAGCGTATCGGCCCGGTCATCCAGTCACTGACACCCGGTCCGGCGATGTGCGACGCCGATGCCTACCTGACCTGGCTGACAGACTGCCCCCTCACCACTGACGGACCGGTCGGTATCACGGGCTACTGCATGGGCGCCGGCCTTGCCCTGCGTACCGCCGGCACCTACCCGGAGCGGGTCGCGGCCATGGCGGGCTTCCACGGCGGGCGCCTGGCCACAGACGCTGCCGACAGTCCGCACCTGCTCGCCGACCGGATCACCGCGGAGCTGTACTTCGGCCACGCCGACCAGGACCCCTCGCTGCCCTCCGAGCAGATCAAGCGCCTCGACGAGGCCCTCGACTCAGCCGGCGTGCGCCACCGCAGCGAGGTCTACACAGGAGCGCACCACGGCTTCACCCAGGCCGACACCGCCGCATACGACAGCACAGCGGACGAACGCTACTGGAAAGCACTGATGGCACTCCTGGACCGCACCCTCTGACCGGTACGCGTTCAGATCGCGGTCACCGCACCACGGACATACGGTCGGCAAGGGCACAGGCGCCCCACGCAGCCCCTGGGGGCGGCCCGCGAGCCGGCAGCCGTCGACGACCGGACAAGAACGCAGGACACGAGAGGAAGCCGCGATGTCGGTCGAGAACACCCCCACTGTCTCCCTCGGGCCCGACAGCGGCCTGGACCAGGTCTTTCAGCTGGCTCAGCAGCTGCGCGTGGACTCCGTTCGCGCCAGCACCGCCGCCGGCTCCGGCCACCCCACCTCCAGCCTGTCCGCCGCGGATCTGATGGCCGTCCTCATGACACGCCAACTGCGCTACGACTGGCTGAACCCGAAGAACCCGGCCAACGACCACCTGATCTTCTCCAAGGGGCATGCCTCCCCCCTGCTGTACGCGATGTTCCTCGCCGCCGGTGCGATCGACGAAGAGGAACTGATGACCACCTACCGCCGCAACGGCGCTCGGCTGCAGGGCCACCCCACTCCGGTCCTGCCCTGGGTGGATGCTGCCACCGGCTCCCTGGGCCAGGGCATCGCCTACGGCGTCGGCATCGCGCTCGCCGGACGGGACCTGGAGCACCAGCCGTACCGGGTGTGGGTGCTGTGCGGCGACAGCGAAATGACCGAAGGGTCGGTGTGGGAAGCCCTGGACAAGGCAGGCCGCCACCGGTTGGCCAACTTCGTCGTGATCATCGACGTCAACCGCCTCGGCCAGAGCGGCCCCACGGAGCTGGGCTGGGACACCGGCGCCTACGCCCGCCGCGCCGAAGCCTTCGGCTGCCGCGCCCTCGTCATCGACGGCCACGACCTCGTGGCCGTCGAACAAGCCCTGGCCGCCGCGGACGACGGGCAGGCCCCCACTGTCATCGTCGCCCAGACCGTCAAGGGTCAGGGCGTCTTCGAGGTCGCAGACGCCGAGGGCTGGCACGGCAAACCACTGCCCGACGATCTCGCCGCACGCGCCGTCACCGAACTGGGCGGCGTACGCCACCTCACCGTCCGCGGCCCCCAGCCGCCCGCCGCCGCCCCCAGTACCCCGGCCGCTCCCGTGGAGGTGACGCTGCCGCACTTCGAGGTCGGTGAAGCCGTCGCCACCCGCGTAGCGTTCGGCAAGGCGCTCGCCGCGATCGGCGCCAGGCCCGACATCGTGGCTCTGGACGCCGAGGTGGGCAACTCCACCCACGCGGAGGACTTCGGCAAGGCACACCCCGAGCGGTACTTCCAGATGTACATCGCTGAACAGCAGATGATCGCCGGCGCGGTCGGTATGGCCGTACGCGGCTACCGCCCCTACGCCACCACCTTCGCCGCCTTCCTCACCCGAGCTCATGACTTCATCCGTATGGCGGCCGTCTCCCAGATCTCCATGAGCCTGTGCGGGACCCACTGTGGTGTCGAGATCGGTGCGGACGGCCCCTCCCAGATGGGCCTGGAAGACCTCGCCATGATGCGCGCCGTCCACGGCTCCACCGTGCTCTACCCCAGCGACGCCACATCCGCTGCCGCTCTGACCGCCGCAATGGCCTACCTGGACGGCATTTCCTACCTGCGCACCACCCGGGGCGCCTACCCCGTCCTCTATGCCGCCGACGAAACCTTCCCCGTCGGCGGATCCAAGACCCTGCGCGCGAGCGACAGCGACCAGGTCACCCTCATCGGTGCCGGCGTCACCCTCCACGAATGCCTCGCCGCCGCCGACCAGCTCGCTGCCGAGAACATCCCCGTCCGGGTTGTCGACCTGTACTCCGTCAAGCCCCTGGACCTCGACACGCTCGCCCGCGCCGCCCAGCAAACCGGCGCACTGGTCGTCGTCGAGGACCACCACCCGGAAGGCGGCATCGGCGAGGCCGTGCTGTCCGCACTCGCCGCCCAGCGACTGACCCCCGCAGTCGTCCACCTTGCCGTGCGCAACCTGCCGGGTTCCGGAACCCCCTTTGAACTCCTGGACACCGCAGGCATCTCACGCACCCACATCATCCGAACAGCCCATGACCTCGCCGCCCGCTGAGCGCTGCCGCCGTGGACGGCGATGAGAGCCGCTCAGGGCACCTCGCGGGGAGGTCCTGTGAAGGGAGTGCCCGCGGCGTGCGGTTGCGCCGGGCACTTCGTGAGCGAAGGCCTACCCCTTCGCGTCCTCCTCTATCATGTCGGCGCACTTCTCGCCGATCACCATGTGGTGATGCACGGGCTGACGGGATGACGGTGATGAGAACCGGCATCGCGGAGCCATCCGCCACCTGCGGGCCGCGGATGCCCCGGATCCGCAGACGTGGGTCGAGCGGGGCCGTCGCCGTGGTGGCCTCCGGAGCCCGCGGCGACGTAAAAACCCGCCTGACTCCGCCGTCCCAGTCGCTTATCGTCGACGTGATTCCTGGCAAAAGCACCGGCGCGGCCAGGGCAAGGACCATGACGTGGAGGATAATTGTGCGCTACCGCGAGCTGGGACGCAGTGGACTGTCCGTGTCCGAGATCGGATACGGCGCCTGGGGCATCGGCGAGTCCGCCTGGGTCGGTGCCACGGAGGACGAATCCGTACGCGCCCTGCACCGGGCCATCGACCTCGGCGTGAACTTCATCGATACCGCACGCGGCTACGGCGAGAGTGAGCGAATAGTCGGCCGCGTCGTCCGCGAGCGGGCCGGCGACGAGGTGCTCGTCGCCACCAAAGTGCCGCCGAAGAACGACATTTGGCCGGCGCCCGACGGCCTGGACCCGGCTGAGACGTTCCCGGGCGAGCACATCCGCAAAAGCCTGGAGACCAGTCTGCGCACCAGCGGCCTGGACCACTTCGACGTACTGCAGTTCCATGTCTGGAGCGACGACTGGGTCGGCCGTGGCGACTGGCTGGAGACGATTGCCGCACTGAAGCAGGAGGGCAAGGTCCGCCTGTTCGGCGTCTCCATCAACGACCACCAGCCCGAGAACGCACTCTCACTCGTACGCAGCGGCGCCGTGGACAGCGTGCAGGTCATCTACAACCTCTTCGACCAGGCGCCCGCCGACGTGCTGCTGCCGGCCTGTGAGGAGCACGGCGTCGGTGTCATCGTGCGGGTGGCGCTGGACGAGGGCGGCCTCACCGGTCGGATCACCGCCGGTACGACGTTCCCCGAGGGCGACTGGCGCAACCGCTACTTCCGCGACGACCGCCCGGCACAGGTCGAACAGCGGGTTGCCGCGATCGTCGCCGACCTTGGCATCGAACCCGATGAGATCGCTGAGAACGCGTTGCGGTTCGTACTGAGTTCGCCGGCGGTTTCCACCGTCATCCCCGGCATGCGCACCGTGCGCAACGTCGAACGCAACACAGCCCTGAGCGACGGGCGTCCGCTCACCGTCGACCGGCTCGCCGTGCTGGCCAAGCACCGGTGGCAGCGCAACTTCTACTCCTGATTCCGGGCTCCATTTCCCGGCCGGGCGGTACGCGGTTCACCTCCGCGCACCGCCCGGCCCAGTGCTGCCCGTATTCGGCGGTATCAGCCCGGCGCGGCCGTCGGGGCGGAGTGGCTCGAACGGTGCGCGCTGCCGGTCATGCGCCCGCGCTCCCGTCCTCGGGGGCGGCCGTCACGTGGTTGCGGAGCTTGCCGATGTTCTCGACCTCGACCTCGACGACGTCGCCGGGGCGCAGGTGGCGACCGGAGAATACGCCCGCGCCGCGCGGTGTTCCGGTGAGGATCACGTCTCCGGGTTCGAGGGTCTGGTAGCGGGAGAGGTAGGAGATCAGCTCGGCCGCGCTGTGGATGAAGCCGCTGGTGCGGTCGTCCTGGCGTACGTCACCGTTGACCAGGGTGCGCAGCCGCAGGTCGAGCGGCTCGGCGAACTCGTCGGTCGACGTCACCGTGGAAGGCGCGGGCAAGCGGCAGATCCTGCACACCTGTTACGTCGTGGCGGCGGACGGGGCGACCGGGGGTCTGCGCGACATGCTCGGCATTGCGATGGACGGCTCTCCGGTCCTCGGGCACCAGCTGAATATCTATTTCCACGCCGACCTGTCCCCGTGGATGGGGCAGGATCCCGCCCTACTGATCTGGCTGATCAACAGTGCCTCCCCGGGACTCCTCATCGGCATGGACGGCGCTCGCCGGTGGACCTTCCAGCGCAGCTTCGACCCGGCTGTCGAATCGCCGCAGGACTACCCGCCCGAACGGTGCGCCCAGATCATCCGGGACGCGGTCGGAGCCACCGAACTCGACGTGGACATCCGCTCCGTGGGGCCGTGGACCATGACGGCCCGGACCGCCAAGACCTACCGCAGCGGCCGTGTCCTCCTCGTCGGTGACGCGGCGCACCAGTTCCCGCCGACAGGCGGCCTGGGCATGAACAGCGGCCTCGCCGACGCGGACAACCTCGGCTGGAAACTCGCCGCCGTGCTGGCGGGCTGCGCTTCCGACGCCCTGCTCGACAGTTACGAGCGCGAACGTCGCCCCGTCGCCGTCGACAACGCCCGCCACAGCGTGCTCAACGCCATCAGAATGGCCGAGGTCGGCATAGGGCCCGAGACGGCCAGGATCGCCGCACGCCTCGAAAGCCCGGACCCGTCAGTTGCCGCTGCGGAACGCCGGCGGATCGCGGAAGCCGTCCCTCTGCAGCGCCCGCACTTCGACGCGCTCAACCAGGAGATCGGATACATCTACGGGGCGAGCCGGCACGCCGGAGGCGTCGGCGGAGCCCCGCTCGCCGCCACCGACTACACACCGACTGCCGTCCCCGGAGCGCGACTTCCGCACGCCTGGGTCGAACGTGACGGGGAACGGGTGTCGACGCACGACCTCCTCATCCCGGGCTTCACCCTCATTACAGGGCCCGGGGGAGCCGCCTGGGCCGATGTCTTCGCGGAGACCGGGGAAGGCGTGGCGAAACGGACTGTCGTGATCGGCCGGGATGTCACCAGCTCGGACGGCCGCTGTCCGGAGCTGCTCAGGATCGGTGAGGACGGAGCCATCCTCGTCCGGCCGGACGGCCACATCGCGTGGCACAGCGCCGAGGGGGCATCCCCTGAGTCCGCGCTCGCCGCGCTGCTCGACGCGGTCGAGTAGTCCGCGTAGGGCCTGTTCGGCCTGACCTGAAGGACAGGCCCTGTTCCGGCGCGGATCGCGAGCCGAGCGCAGGGCCCCGAGCCAGGCGCTCCTGGCCCTCGCCCGGAGTCTTCTTCACTCCGGCCTTCCGGCTCGGAAGGCCGAGTTCGGTCGCCCCGGCCTGCCGCGCCTGCCCCACGGATGCCGCAGTGTCGGCCGACACCGAACGTTTTCGATCGGTTTCGATCAAAGCCGACGGGTGCCGGCCGACGCCCATCGCCCCGACCCACGCCGACCGGCGCACCGCGGCCACCCGCCCCGCCGACACGGCCGTCCCGGGCGCCCGCCCCTGTCGCCGGGGCCGACTCCTCGCCCGCCCGGCGACCGCAGAAGCCCCACCCGGAGGAACACAGTGGTGACCCCTCAGAAAGCAACCGTCCCCCGCCCCACGCTTCAGGACCGATATGTGCGCGAGGAGGGCACCCTTCACCTCACCGGCATTCAGGCGCTCGCCCGCCTGCCGCTCGACATCCGTCGCGCCGACCGTCGCGAGGGCCGCAGCGCCGCGGGATTCATCTCCGGATACGAAGGTTCGCCGCTCGCCGGATACGACATGGAACTCGCCCGCTGCCGCTCCCTCCTCGACGAGTACGACATCGTCTTCCGCCCCGGCGTCAACGAGGAACTCGCGGCGACGGCCGTCCAAGGCACCCAACTTGCCGCAGCTCAGCCGGACAAGCGCGTCGACGGCATCACGGCCATCTGGTACGGCAAGTCCCCGGGCCTCGACCGCGCCTCGGACGCCATCCGGCACAACAACCTGATGGGCACCCACCCCGACGGCGGTGCGCTCGCACTGGTCGGCGACGACCCCGCCGCCAAGTCGTCGACCGTGCCCGGCGCCTCCGAACTGCTCCTCGCCGATCTGGGCCTGCCCACGCTCTACCCGTCCGACCCGCAGGAAGCGCTCGACTTCGGACTGCACGGCGTGGCGATGTCCCGGGCAGCCGGCCTGTGGGTGGCGCTGAAGATCGCGACGGCGGTCGCGGACGGCTCCGGCACCGTCGACGTGAGCGCCGGACGGACCGCACCGGTCGTCCCTGACCTCACGGTCGACGGAGTGCCGTACCGCCACACCGTCGGCACCCGGATGCTGCAACCGGCCCTCGGTGAACTGGAACGCAGCCGGGACGGCGCCCGCCTTGAGATCGCCCGTCGCTACGCCGTCGCCAACAACCTCAACCGGATCACCAGGAAGGGCCCCGACGACCGCATCGGTATCGTCGCGGCAGGCAAGACCTTCCTCGATCTCCGCCAGGGCCTGCGCATCCTCGGACTCGACGACGCCGAACTGGAGCGCCGCGGTGTGAGCCTGCTGCACCTCGGCATGATCCATCCGCTGGAACCCACGGTCGTCGAACGGTTCGCGAGAGGGCTGCGCCACATCGTCGTCGTGGAGGAGAAGCGGCCACTCATCGAGACCGCCCTCAAGGACCAGCTCTATGGGCGCGGCGACCAGCCGTCCGTCTCCGGCAAGCGTGCACCCGACGGTTCGGTCCTGTTCCCGCTCCACGGAGAACTCGATCCCGACACCGTAGCCGCACGGCTCGCGCCCTGCCTGAACGAATTGGGTGAACTGCCTTCCGTACAGAGATGGTTGGACACTAAACGGGCAACGGACCGGCGCAGGACGCTGACACTTCTGCCTGTGCTGACTCGCACCCCCTACTTCTGTTCCGGCTGCCCCCACAACCTTTCGACCAAGGCACCCGAGGGCGCCGCCGTCGGAGCCGGGATCGGCTGCCATGCCATGGTCACACTCATGGACCCTTCCCAGGCCGGGGACGTGATCGGCATGACCCAGATGGGAGGTGAGGGCGCCCAGTGGATCGGCATGCAGCCGTTCCTCGAACGTGACCACCTGATCCAGAATCTCGGCGACGGCACCTTCCACCACTCCGGCAGCCTCGCCGTCCGGGCGGCGGTTTCGGCCGGGGTGAACGTCACATACAAGCTGCTCTACAACTCGGCGGTGGCGATGACGGGCGGACAGCAGCCCGTTGGCGTCATGACCGTGCCCGCAATCGCCCAAGGGCTGCTGGCCGAAGGTGTCGAGCGCATCATCGTCACGACCGAGGACGTCAAGCGCTACCGGAAGGTCACGCTTCCGAAGGGCGTCGTCGTCTGGCACCGCGACCGCTTGACCGAGGCCCAGCAGGCGCTCGCCCGGACCCCCGGCGTCACCCTGCTCATCCACGACCAGGAATGCGCGACGGAACTCCGGCGCAAGCGCAAGCGCGGCCTTGTGCCCGAACCCACCGAGTGCGTGATGATCAACGAGCGGGTGTGCGAGGGGTGCGGCGATTGCGGACAGCAGTCCAACTGCCTCTCCGTGCAGCCCTTCGACACCGAGTACGGCCGCAAGACCCGGATCGATCAGTCCTCCTGCAACAAGGACTACGCCTGTCTGGTGGGGGACTGCCCCTCCTTCCTCACCGTCGTCCCCGCCGAGGGAAAGGCCGACTTCACTCCCGCACCGATGCCGGACGGCGCAGCCCTGCCCGATCCCGACCCCGTCGTACCGGCCTCCCACACCACCCGGATCACAGGCGTGGGAGGCTCCGGGGTGGTCACCCTCGCGCAGATCCTCAGTACCGCGGCCTCGCTCGCGGGCCTGCACGTCCGGGCCCTCGACCAGACCGGCATGGCCCAGAAGGGCGGCGCGGTCGTCTCCGACATCAAAATCACCAAGGAAGCGACGGAACAGGCCGGCAAGGCGGCCCAGGACGAGTGCGATCTCTACCTCGGCTGTGACCTGCTCGTAGCCGCCGAACCCGGACATCTCACCGCGGCCGCTCCGGCGCGAACGGTGGCGGTCGTCTCTACGGCAGAGGTCCCGACCGGACAGATGGTGATCGACCCGGAGGTGTCGTTCCCGCCTGCCGAACCTCTCAAGGAGCGGATTGAGGCAGAGGCCAAGTGCGCGGTCTTCCTCGACGCGCGCCAACTCGCGAACGACCTGCTGGGCGAGGACCAGTTCGCCAATCTCCTGCTCACGGGCGCGGCCTACCAGACCGGCGGGCTGCCGCTGCCGGCCCACGCCATCGAGGAGGCGATCACCCTCAATGGGGTGAAGGTCGAAGCCAACATCAAGGCGTTCCGCCTCGGCCGCCAGGCCGTCGCCGATCCCGACGCCTTCGCCGGCCTCCTAAAGGGGCGTGTCACCCCGGCGAAGTCGGGGCGCAGCCTGTCCGCCGCGGCCCGGCACACACTCGAACTGGTCGGGGCCGTTGCGGGGTCGGAGCTCGCCCGGCTCCTGGAAGTCCGCGTACCGGATCTCATCGCGTACCAGAACGCCGCCTATGCGACGAGGTACGCGCGCTTCGTCGAACTGGTACGCCGGACCGAGTGCGAGCGCGTCCCCGGCTCGACCGCACTGTCCGAGGCAGTGGCCAGGTACCTGCACAAGCTGATGGCGTACAAGGACGAGTACGAGGTGGCTCGGCTCTCCCTCGACCCCGAGGTCGAGCGGGAGGTCAGGGCCCGCTTCGGGGACGGCGCACGGATGTCCTACCGTCTCCACCCGCCCGTCCTGCGGGCACTCGGGATGAACCGCAAGATCGAACTCGGTCCCTGGTTCAAGCCCGCCTTCCAAGCCCTTGCCGCGATGCGCAGGCTCCGTGGCACACGCCTGGACCCCTTCGGAGCGGCGCGCGTGCGGCGCACGGAACGGGCCCTGGTCGTCGAGTACGAGGCCACGATCAGCGACGTCTGCCGGAACCTCGACAAGGACGCCCACGGCCTCGCCGTCGAGATCGCCTCACTGCCCGACATCGTGCGCGGTTACGAGGAGATCAAGATGGCATCCGTGGCTCGGTACAGGACCCGGTCCGCGGAGCTCGTCGGCCGGCTGTCCCAGGGCCGCGAACGTACGGATGCCGACACGCCTAGCAACTGAGCGGATGGCTGGGAAGGCCGGTCGGTGTGCCGGTCGCGGATCCGGCCCTGTTCTGCGTGAGTGGGGAGGAACACGTCGGCACCGCCGTAGACGGTGTCCTAGATGCAATACCGGTGACTTTGCTGGTGCTGGCTCGTTGAGTTGGTGTGCCAAGACCTGGACAGTTGAAGGAAGTTCAGGGTGATCGGTTTTCGGATCGCATCGCCCTCGGAGTGCTCACGCGTGCGTTTCCGCCGGAGCTGTTGGATGAGGTGGTGGCGGAGTGCGGACGCACTGAGGAACGTCGACGCCTGCTTCCCGCACGGGTGGTGATGTATTTCGTGCTGGCGATGTGCCTGTTCTCGGGGCAGGGATATGAGGAAGTCGGACGGCTTCTCACACAGGGCCTGGAACGGGAACGTCGCTGGTCGAAGACGTGGCGGGTACCCACCAGCGGTGCGATCGGACGGGCTCGGCTCCGGCTGGGGGCGGAACCGATGAAGGCGTTGTTCGCCCGGGTCTGCCGGCCCGTGGCGGTCCCGGCGACGCCGGGAGCCTGGTTTCGGGGTCTGCGGTTGGTGTCGGTGGACGGGACGACCTTCGACCTTCCCGATACGGAGGCGAACGCCGCCTTCTTCGGGCGGCCGGCAACGGGGCGTGGTCAGGGCAGGAGCGCGTATCCGCAGGCCAGGGCCGTGGCCCTGGTCGAGTGCGGTACCCACGCCGTGTTCGCCGCCGACGTCGCGCCGCTGGCAGTGCACGAAACGGTCCTCGCCCGCCGCCTGTTCCCCTCGCTGACCAGGGGAATGCTGCTCCTGGCAGATCGGGGCTTCCTCGGCTTCGACCTGTGGCGGGCCGCCACGGCGACCGGCGCGGACCTGCTGTGGCGAGTCAGGAGCAACGCGGTCCTGCCCGTGGTGACCGCGCTGCCCGATGGTTCGTACCTGTCGGAGATCGTTGCCGCCCGGGACAAGAACCGGCGGGCCGACCCGGCACCGGTCCGCGTCATCGAATACACCCTGGGCCCTCCCGGAGAGGGCACCGTCTACCGGCTGGTCACCACGCTCCTGGACCCGGCCACCGCACCGGCCACGGAACTGGCCACCCTTTATGCCGAGCGCTGGGAGATCGAGACCACCCTCGATGAGATCAAAACCCACCTGGGCGGTCCCCGCTTCGTCCTGCGCTCCCAGCATCCGGACGGGGCCGAGCAGGAGATCTTCGCGTTCCTCCTCGTGCACCACGCCCTGCGCGACCTCATGCACCAGGCCGCCCAGCTGGAAAGAGAGGACCCGGGCCGGATGTCCTTCACCCGCACCTTGCGCGTCGTCCGCCGGCAGACCACCAGCCAGGCGGGACTTTCCCCCCTCCCGGCTCACCCGGGCGCTAACGCAGACCCTGCATGAAATCACCGAACGTCTCCTGGAACCACGACGGTTACGGTCCAACCCGCGAGTGATCAAACGCAAAAATGTCCAACTGGGCGCTCACAACAATCCGCCTCGCCCGGACACCCCCGTCGTCGTCCTTGCCAAGCCCACCAAAACAGCCCCAACCCCACGGACGAAGCCCTAAAACACCGGTATTGCATCTAGGCGTGGAAGCCGTTGCACACGACGGATGTGTACTTCGTGGGCCCGCCCTCGACGTGGTACAGCACCACGGTCCAGTCGCCCCTGTCGTCGCCGACCGGGATCGCGTCGACGGTCCGATTGCCGAAGTGGGCCCGGAAGTCATCGGGATACTTGAGTTTGATGGTTCCGCCCGAGGACCACCGGGAGTAGATGTCGATGGGCTTGCTGGTGAAGCCGATGCCCTTGCTGACGGACCGAAGGGGCCGACCGGTGGCGCGGTCGGTCTCGTGCGGGGGCCGCACCCCCACAGAGATGTAGTACGGCGCGGGCCGCTTTCCCTGTCCGGCAGTCTTGGGACGCAGCGCCACCGAGGCGGTGTCCGAGCCGGTGGTGTGCGAAACGGAGGACAGCAGGTTTATCGGCGGTGAGAACTCGGCGAAACTGGCCAGGTCGCAGGAGCCGATGCCCCGGGCGGCCTCCTTCGGAACGTCCGACAGCGTCCAGCGGTCCTGCGAGACACGGTTGTTCACGATGTGGTCCGGTGGCCGGCCCGCCGGACCCTTGGTGGCCGACCGGGACGCGGTGACATCGGTCGTGGGTGCGTCTGCGGGGGTTTGGCTGTCCTGTTCGGGGAGCAGCCAGAACGTCACCGGTACGACGAGCGCCACCGCACATGCCGCGAGCCAGCCCCTGCGACGTGCGGTGCGGGCGGGTTGCCGCTGATGGTCCGGCCCGTCGTGCGGTGTGGTGTCGGGCGTCCCCGGAGGTACGGTCTCGGCCGCCCGCTTTGCGACGTGATTCTCCGGCACGCGATCCGTCGGCTGTGTCAGGGCCTCGGTCTCCGGTTCCGTCTCCGAAGCCGGCGTGCTCAAATGCACGGGCACGGGCGCGGGTTCGGTGTCGCGGGTCACCGAGCGGTAGTGGGCGTCCGTAGCCAGCGCCGAGTCCACCGCGCATCCGGCGATCACGGCGGCCAGCTCGGGCCGCTCCGCCGGGTCCTTGGCGACACACTGCCGGATCAGTGCGGCCAGCGTGGGCCGTACCCCCGCCAGGTCGATGTCCTCGTGCACCGTCCGATAGCTCACTGCCGCCGCGTCGCCCGTACCATACGGGGGCCGACCGGTCGCCGTGTAGGCGATCGTCGCCCCAAGCGCGAAGACGTCCGCCGCCGGGCCGACCTCGTTGCGCAGGACGACCTCGGGCGCCGCGTACCCGGGCGTTCCCGGTGCCATTCCGTCCCGGGTGAGAATCGTCTGCTCAAGTCCCCGGGCGATGCCGAAGTCGATCAGTTGTGGTCCCTGCGGCGCGAGGATGACGTTGTGCGGTTTCAGGTCCCGGTGCGTGACCCCGTGGACATGGACCGCGGCCAGCCCCTCGGCGAGCGCGGCGAACAGCCGCAGGGCACTGTCCGGCGGGAACGGGCCGCCCGCGCCCACGGCGCCGCGCAGCGTGGGCCCCGGCACGTACTCGGTGGCCAGCCAGTACGGGGACGTGTCGAGCGACGCCTCGATCAACTGGGCGGTGTAGGCGCTGCGTACGGCCTCCACGGTCGCGGCCTCCCGCCGGAACCGGGCCAGTGCCTCGGGATGATCGTCGATCTCGTCGCGGATCACCTTCACGGCCACCAGCCGTCCGCCGGGCGACCGGCCGAGATACACCTGTCCCATGCCGCCCGCGCCCAGCCGGGCGAGAATCCGGTACGCGCCTATTTGCGCGGGGTCCTGAGGTCGCAGCTCTTCCACCGGCACGACTGTGCCATATCCGCTCACTTGCCGGACCGGCGTACCGCAACCGACGCACAACCGCCCTCCGTGCGCGGTGCGTTCAGTACCTGTCGGCCCAGACCTGAGACGTACATCTCAGGTCTGATGTGTCGGCCAATCTGCTTCCGGAGAAGGGTGGGATCGCTCCGCATCTGCTGATTGGATGGAACGCGACCGAGTGCGGCGTCGCTCCGGCAGCAGGATCCGTACGCCCCGGCAGACTGAAAGGCTTTTGATGAGCGGCAAGTTGACACGGCGGCCGGATCCCGGCGGTCGCCCGCACGCGGGGCTGCGTGTGTTATCGGTCGCTCTCGTGCTTGGCTGGGCATCGTCGCGGTGGTCCTTCGTGGAAGAGGAAGTGGCGGGCCTGCGGCCGCTGGTGCGGCCCGGCGCCGTCTGCCTCGACATCGGGGCCGAGTACGGCCTCTACACCTGGAGCCTGTCCGCGCTGGCCGGACCGTCGGGGAAGGTGCACAGCGTCGAACCGCTGCACGGCCCCGCGAAATGGCTGAGGGCCGCGGCAGCCGTCCTCGGCTGTGACAACGTCACCGTGCACCGCATGGCTCTCGGCGCGCGGGCGCACGAAGGAACGATGAGCCTGCCCCGGCGCCGTCTGCTGCCCGTCCACGGACGCGCCTATCTCACCGATGGCGCTTCGGGACCCGGACCCAACGTCGAGTTCCCCACCTCCCGTCCCGTGACCACACCGGTGCGGACGGTGGACGGCCTGTGCAACCACATGGGCCTCGACCGCGTCGACTTCATCAAGGCCGATGTCGAAGGGGCGGAGGCGGCCGTACTGTCGGGGGCCCGGCGCACGCTGCTGCGCCACCGGCCCGCACTCCTGCTCGAGATCGAGGACCGCCACCTCGAGAAGTACGACATGAAGTCAGGCGACCTCGTCAGCCGGCTCGGCGAGCTCGACTACGACATGTACCGCTGGCGGAACCGGGGTTGGGAACGTGTGGCCGACGTGACCGACGACTGCCGCAACTACCTCTTCTCGGCTCGCTCGACCCCATCCAGCTGAAGGATCCAACACATTCATGGGCTCCACCCTTGTCATCACCAATGACTTCCCGCCGCGCCAGGGAGGCATAGAGACCTTCGTGCACGCCATGGCCACGCGCATACCGGACGACGACGTGGTCGTGTACACGTCGCGCGAGCCGGGCGACACCTCGTACGACGCGGCCCTTCCGTTTCCTGTCGTACGGGACTCCAGCGGCATGCTCCTGCCGACCGGAAGGGTCACCCGGAGGGCCGTCGAGATAGCCAGGGCCCATGGCTGCGACCGGGTCTGGTTCGGGGCTGCTGCGCCGCTGGCCCTGATGGCGCCGGCCCTGCGCCGCAGTGGCATCCAGCGCATGGTGGCGACCACCCATGGCCATGAGATCTGGTGGGCCAGGACCCCGGGCCCGCGTCAGATGATGCGCCGCATCGGCGACGGCGTGGACGTCGTCACCTATCTCGGTCAGTACACGCGTGCCCGGATCGGGCCGTCCCTGGGCCCGAGTGCGCGCATGAGCCGGTTGGTGCCGGGCGTCGACGCGGAGGTGTACCGGCCCGACGCCGGCGCCGGATTCGACCTGCGTACGGAACTCGGCCTGGACGGCAAGCGCGTGATCCTTTGTGTGGCACGCCTGGTTCCGCGCAAGGGCCAGGACATGCTGATCCGGGCCCTGCCGCTGATCCGGCGGGAGGTGCCCGACGCGGTGCTCGTGGTGGTCGGCCGGGGGCCGGACGAGGCACGGCTGCGCAAGCTGGCGCACCGCCACGCCGAGGGCTCGGTCCGTTTCGTGGGCGGAAAGTCGCACACCGAGACGCCGCAGTACTACGCGGCGGCGGATGTCTTCGCCATGCCGTGCCGTACCCGGAAGGCCGGTCTGGAGGCGGAAGGGCTCGGGATCGTGTTCCTGGAGGCGGCGGCGAGCGGTCTGCCGGTGGTCGTCGGCGACTCGGGCGGCGCCCCGGACACGGTGCTCGACGGCAGGACCGGCCGGGTCGTGGACGGCACCGACACCGCGGCGATCGCCGGTGCGCTGACCCGGATACTTCTCGATGAGGACCAAGCCGCCGAGATGGGCGCCGCAGGCCGCAAGTGGGCCCAGGAGTCCTGGTCATGGGACGCATCGGCCCGCCATTTGACACAGCTGCTGAACCCCGAGGGCATCCCGGCGGTCGTGCCTGGGCAGGAGTAGGGGAACCGCGAGAACGACGCGTCGGGCCCGGGCGTCCCACCAGGCGGGAAGTCCGGGCCGTGCGCCTCTTGGGCATGAATACTGAACCCGCCGTTTCCCAGTGGCTCGTCGGGCGACTGGACGGCGTCCACAAGGAATTCGACGGCACCGCGGCCCAGACCGTGTTCCGCAGCGATTTCACACTTGTCGACACCTGGGCGCGCGACCCCACCAGCGGCTCACCATCACTGCGTTTCGCCGTCTTCGGCGGCGACCGCCGTGACCAGGTCCGTGACCGTGCGGCGAGCCCCTGTGTCGTCTCGGCCGCGCCGTCCACCGCCGGCGCAGCACCGCCGAACGAAGCGCGAGCCGACGCTGGGCTGTCAGGGACAGCCGAGGGACGAAGGTCAGGAACGCGGACCGCTGGATTGATCGGCGCGCGCTGCGTTCTTCTCCTTGATGCGCACCGCTTCCTTCCGGACGTCGGCCTGGGTTGCGCGTTCCCGCTGGAGCCAGTCGGGGCTGTCCTTCTTCAGCGCCTCGATCTCCTCCGTGGTGAGGGCCTGCGTGATTCCGCCTCGGGTGAGACCCGAGATGGAGATGCCCAGCTTTGCCGCGACCACCGGCCGGGGGTGCGGGCCGTTGCGTCGCAGCTCCTGCAGCCACTCGGGCGGATCGGACAGCAGAGCGTTCAGCTCGGTGCGCGAGACGACACCCTCCTGGAACTCGGCGGGGGTGGCCTCGAGGTACACACCCAGCTTCTTTGCCGCGGTTGCGGGCTTCATTGTCTGGGTGGTCTTGTGCGACGTCATGGTGTCAAGGGTATCGAGCATGTGCGCTACCTCTGACCAGGGCCGGTAACCTGGCGGAGTGACAAGTTCGGAAGAAACCCCTTCGTTCCGGCTCGCGTATGTCCCGGGGGTGACGCCCACCAAGTGGGTGCGGATCTGGAACGAGCGGCTGCCCGACGTCCCACTGACCCTCATCGGGGTGTCGGCCGCCGAGGCGTCCGACGTATTGCGGGGCGGTGGCGCCGACGCGGGTCTCGTGCGGTTGCCCATCGACCGGACGGGCCTCAGCGCGATCCCCCTCTACACCGAGACGACAGTGGTCGTGATCCCGAAGGACCACGTCGTGGCGGCGGTCGAAGAGGTCTCCGCCGAGGACCTCGCCGACGACGTCGTGCTGCATCCGCTCGACGACACCCTCGAATGGGAGCACCGGCCGGGACGGCCCGCGATCGAGCGCCCCGCTACGACGGCGGACGCGATCGAGCTCGTGGCGGCAGGAGTGGGCCTTCTCGTCGTCCCTCAATCGCTCGCCCGACTGCACCACCGCAAGGACCTCACGTACCGGCCGGTGTCGGACGCCCCCGAGTCGCGCGTCGCACTGTCGTGGCTGGAGGACGAGACGACGGACCTGGTGGAGGACTTCATCGGGATCGTCCGCGGGCGGACCGTCAACAGCTCTCGGGGCCGCCCCAAGGCCCCGGCACAGCCGAAGGGCAAGCGTCCCGACACAGGCGGTGCGCGGCGCAAGCCTGCGGCCGGCAAGGCGGCCGGGAAGAGCGCGCGGAGCGGTTCCGGCGGCGCCAAGGGCGGCAAACGAGGAAAGCCTCGCCGCCGGTCCTAGGTCCTGTCGTCAAACTGACGTCTGCCGCGCGGCAGGACCTGGCCACCGCCCCCGCACCGTCCGTACGCAGACGGCTACGCGGGGGTGGGTAACGACCTCCCCCACGATAGGGAGCGGGCTCCCGACGCCCTGCGACTCCGCTCGCGGCGTTGTCGTCAGTCAACGACGCGCCTTCCCCGAGCTCTCGGCTTCGCTCGACCAGGGGAGACCCCATCCGCTTCCTTCCTCCGCCTTGCAATCGAAGCCGCACGACGCCGCTCGCTGATCCGCTCCCTCTCGTGGGGGAGGTCGTAAGTCCTCCGAGAGCAGCAGGGCCGTGCCGGGCGACGGCTTCGGCAGGGGGCCGGCCACCGGCTCGTGGACGTACGGCAGCGGCTCGCTCAGGGCTCCGCCACTGGACGCGGCGTACAGGGCCACGATCGACGAGTAGTACGGGAGGCGGCGCACCGGGGCTTGCCGGCAGGCTTCCCCGGCGCGCTGTTCGTGCCCCCGCTGAAGGCACCTGGGCGGCTCGGCCTCAGGGTTCAGCGCCTGCGCACCTTCGGTTCCGGCACGAGACGCACGACGCCGTTGAGCAGATGGTCGATCAGGTCGTGCGAGGGTTTGTCCGTGAGGTTGGTCAGCAGCCGGGCCAGGGTGCTGAGCAGAAACGGCGACCCCATGACGTAACGGTTGAGGACCGGCTGGAAACCCGAACGGCTGAAGACGAGGTCCGCGGCCGTGTTCCCGAGACGGTAGTAGCGCCCCCAGCGGCGGTTCATCTCGACGGGGTAGCCACGCAGCACCTGCTCCCTCCTGGGCCCCCGGGGGAGAGCCAGGGCGAGCGCGGCGGTCTCGGCTGCGACTTCGCCGGCTTCCATGGCCTGGCCGATGCCCTCGCCGTTCCAGGGGCTGATCATGCCTCCGGAGTCGCCGACGAGGAGGAGCCCACGGGTGTAGAGGGGGTGACGGTTGAAGCCCAGCGGAAGGGCCGCGCTCCTGACAGGGCCCTGCGCGTTCTCCTCGCGCAGTCCCCACGAGTGCGGGGTACGCGCCAGCCACTCGTCCAACGTGGCGCGCAGGTCCGCCTTGCCGTGCCGTCGATGCGGCAGCGCACCGAGACCGACATTGACGCGGCCGTCGCCCATGGGGAAGATCCAGCCGTATCCGGGCAGGAAGTGATCACTCCCCGGGAAGCGGAGATCGGCCCACAGCTCCAGGTACTCCTCCTGGGAACGCTCCGGACTCCGGTAGTAGCGGCGGGCGGCTGTCGCGATCTGCCTGCTCCTGTCCCGCTGCAGGCCCATGGCGAGAGCGAGGCGGGCGGAGGCGCCGTCGGCGGCGATGACGATCGGTGCGTGGAAGACCAATGGCTCCTTCGCCGAGGTCGTGGCGGTGACACCGGTGATACGGCCGACGCGGTCGGTCAGCGGCTGGGTCACCTTCACACCGCTGCGCAACCGGGCTCCGGCGGCGACGGCATGCCGGGCCAGGATGTCGTCGAAGTCGTGTCGGCTGCGCGAGAGCCCGAAATCCGGGTAACGCCCGAGCGCGGGCCAGTCGATGTGCACCTGATGGTCCCCGGCCACCCATCGCATCCCGCGTGAACGCGTCCACCCCGGAGCCTTGATGTCGACGCCCATCCTGATGAGCTGGTGCACCGCTCGTGGTGTCAAGCCGTCCCCGCACACCTTCTCCCGGGGAAAGTGAGACTTCTCCAGGAGCAGGACATCGACGCCCGCCCTGGCGAGGTGGAAGGCCGCGGCCGAGCCCGCCGGACCCGCCCCCACTACGATCACCCGGGCTTCCTCGTCCGAGCCGTGGGCGGACCGATCGTCCGACGAGGACTGCTCTGGCGTCGTTTCCCGCATGGGGAACCCCTTCCTGTTCCTGGGACGGCCGGTGCCGTACCGAGGACGGCATCCCTGTGCATCATCATCGATCAAGGAGGGCCGGTGCGGAACCCGGCCCGGATGTCCGGCACCCGCCTGATGCGGCGTCAACCACTGTGTGAGCAGCTTCGATCATGGAAGCAGTGCAGCCCTGCTGGTGCCGCTCGCCGGGAACCTGACACCGTCGCGCTCCTCGCCACGCCGGACGGATCGACGGCGACCGAGCGCTCAACCCGGACAACAGGTATCCGGAGTGGCAACAGGCGGTCGCAGCACGGGTTGATACACATGGCCCATGTCGAGGCCCTCTTCCTGCGCCGGTACGCCGCGGCACTGCGGAACTGAGCCGGGCTGAACCTGCCGACGGCCCTGCGCCTACGACTCCAAGTAGCGCCCCGGTGGTGACAGGCGCGAGAAGTCCGTCGCGCCTCACCGGCAACGCTAAGGGCTGTCCCGCCCGTCGCCGCCCTGGCAGCCTGCCGCTGCCGCGATGAGCAGCGACAGCGTGGCCGGTGGTGCCGCGGCTGACTTCTTCGTCCGGGATGCGTGCATGGCTGCCGCCCCTTCCGAGCCGGCCGACGCACCAGTCCCGGCTTCTGCCGTTCGCTGCGACGGCTCCCTGTCCCTCATCACGCCGAAGGGTCGCCCCAAGGGTTCCCACGGGCAGGGCGGGCGGGCCGTCGGCCGCGGCGGGGGCGTGCTCAGTAGGGCAGCGGGCGGCCGGACGGGGTCCGCAGATCGAGTGGCGGCGGCCGCGACGGCAGCTGCGGACGTCGGACGATCTTGATGCGGCCCATTGCCACCAACTCCTGTCGGTCAGCGGTCATATGCCCGGCGGGTTGCCCTTTCATGCGGCTCCCTCCCGCTCAACTGGCCTGCTGCGCACGAGCGTTACGTAGTCGGCCAGGGTGATGAGAGAAAGGTGCCGGGAAGGCGTGGGAAGGCGCCATCTTCCTGCCGCACCGGGACACCGCGCACACGCGCTCGCTATCCTCCCGGCTATGACCCATGAGCGTGGCACGGGTGGGAAATCCGGCGGGGCTTCGCGGAGTTCCGGGTGACCGAGGGCGTGGGCCCTCTGCCGGATGTCCGTACCGCAGAGGCGTGGAGAGCCTTCGGAACCCGGTTGCGTCTGTGGCGCAGGCGCGCCGGGCTCACCCAGGCCCAGGTGGGCGCCCGCGTCGGCTACGACCACACCGCCATCAGCAAGCTGGAGCACGGCACCCGGAAGACACCACTGCCGCTGGCGCGCAGGCTGGACGACCTGCTGACGGCCGACGGCGACCTCCTCGACGCCTGCGAGGCGGCGGCCGAAGGGCCGGGTGGTGCAGGCGAGGAGAGCGGGGGAGTACCTCCGGCTGCGGCCGCCGTACGGACGGGCCCCCTGCCCGGCGAGCCCGCAGGCGGCGCCCTGCTCTCGATGCTGCCGCCGGACACCGTCATGCCCATGAGCCTGCCCACCTACGGGCTGGTGTGTCCGGTCCACGGCCGCGACGGCTGCACCGTTCCCGCGCTCGCCGACGTCATCGCTCTGCATTCGGCCTTCTGCCTCCTGGGCCCGGCCACCGTCTCGTGTCCGCCGCTGGACATCGACACCGTGCACGCCCTGACGGCACTGCTCGCCGTCTGCCAGCGGGCCGACGAGGAGCGCGCCTGGCCGGGAGCGGCCGTCGTGGTCGAGCGCACCCTGCACGCGATGCTCCGCTGGATGGCCCTGCCCGCAGCGCCGTACCAACGCCAACTCGCCCCACTGGCAGCCGAGTACGCACAGTCGGCCGGAAGTCTGCGGCTGTTGTGGGGCCGGAACGCGACAGCGATGGCCTGGCTCGACCGGTCGCTGGGCTGGGCCGGCCTGGCCGGTCGTGTCGGAACGCAGGTGGCCGCGCTCAGCGACATGAGCACCCTGGCACGGCTGGAGGGCGACGGACCCTCCGCCCTGGCCTACGGCGGTGCGATCCGGCAGGCGGCCGCGGGCCGGCACTGGGCGGGCGCCATGAGCGATCTGTACGAGGCGCGCGGGCATGCGGTGCGGGGCGACGCGCGGCAGTCCCTGGGCCATATCGACCGTGCCTTGTCACAGCTGGACCGGGTCGGCGAGCAGGATGAGACGGAGGCACCCTGGCTGTCGGTCGCCTCCGTGCGTCTGCGGGTGGAGTCCGGCGCCGCCGGGGCCCTGCGGGACCTCGCCGCGGTGACCGGGGACCGTCGACTGGCGATGCGCGCGGTCGCGGCGACCCGTATCGCGCTGGGTCTGCTCCTTCCGGGGATGCGCTCGACGCGGATGCTGTTCCTGGTACGGATGGCCGACGCCCATGCCTGCGCCCAGGACCCGCACGCGGCGATCGCCATCGCCGAACCCGTACTGGACACCACCGAGGTGACCGCATCCACGCTGCTCGGCCAGGAACTACGCGGTCTGCACAGCCGGTTGGCGGCTTGGCACGGCAACTGGGCGGAGATTGACGACTTCATCCGCCGACTGGCCGCCGCCGTCCGCTGAGACACCGAGGGCGGGGCGTGTGCGTACACGCCCCGCCCTGGCAGCTTCCTGGCGGTGAATCAACTCACATTCAGCGTCACGTCGTCCACGACGAAGCTGGTCTGCAGATAGGCGTCCTCACTGCTGGTGAACCCGAGCGTGACCGTCTGACCTGCGAAGGCGTCGACGTCGAAGGTCTTCTGGACGTAGGAGCCTGCGGCGTCCGTGTTGGAGTACGTCGCAAGCGTCTTGGTGCCCAGCTTCACGGTGAGCGTGTCGTATGCGGTCGGGTCGCCCGCAGACTCATCGGTGTCGGTGCGCAGATGGAACGACAGCTTGTAAGCCGAGCAGCCCGATGGAATGGTCAGCGACTGCGAGGCGGCGTCGGAGTGCGTGGAGCCCCAGCCGCCGAGCCAGGCCATGTACGCGCCGCTGTGCGCGGGCTTCTCCGCCGTCCGGTTGCTGATCACGCCGCCCGTCTGGGTCCACGGCGCGACGCCCTCCTCGAATCCGCCGTTGGCGACGACCTGCCGTGCCTGGCAGGTGCCGCCGCCACCGACGACGAGCGAGTACGTGGCGGCGTGTGTGGCCGTACCGGTCCCGGTCACCGTGATGGTGTACGTACCCGGCGCGGTCAGGTCCCCGGCGGAGACGGTCATGGCCGACGACGAACCCGACTGTACGGAGGCCGGGGCGAACGCGACCGTGACCCCGCTCGGCGCCCCGGAGGCCGTCAGCTTCACGGTCTGCGCGGAGCCACTGGTGGTCGCCGTCGACACACTCGCGCTGACCGAGCCGCCCGGCTGGACATTGCCGGAGACCGGCTTCACCACGACGGAGAAGTCATCGGCCGGCGCGGTGGTGCCGACGGAGGTCTTCCACACCGTGTGGGCGATCCCGTCGGCGCTGCGGTCGAGCGCGGTCGCGTTGATGTTGCTCGTGGTGTCGCAGGACTGGTGGTAGCAGGAGTCGTAGGGCCTGCCCGCCGTGCCGCCCCACTTGGCGGCCTGCGCCGACGACTTGGTGTAGCTTGCGCCCGTCGCGTAACCGGAGGTGGGAATGCCGCCCTGCTGGAAGGAGTAGTCGTCGGAACGGCCCTGGCCCTCGACGTTCTCCTCCGGCGCGAGGTTCAGCGAGTCCCAGTACTCCTTCATCGGGGCCGAGGCGGCCGAGTCGACGTTGTTGATGAAGTAGCCGGCGTTGGTCGAGGCGACCATGTCGAAGTTGTAGTACGCCTTGATGGTGCTGCGCTGGGCGGCGGTGAGCTGGCCGACGTAGTACTTGGAACCCTGCAGACCCTGCTCCTCGCCGTTCCACCAGGCGAAGCGGACATGCTTGGTCATTGTCGGGTTCTGCTCCGCCAGGGCGAGCGCGTTCTCCAGCAGGGTGGCAGAGCCCGAGCCGTTGTCATTGATCCCGGGGCCGGCCGCGACGCCGTCCAGGTGGGCTCCGAACATGACGGTCTGGTCGGACGGGCCGCCCGGCCAGTCGGCGATCAGGTTGTTGCCGCGGTACGTGCAGCTGGTGCAGGTCTGCTCGCTGACCGTGTAACCGGCCGCCTGCAGCTTGCCCTTCACATAGGCGACCGAGGCTGTGTAACCGGCGCTGCCGGCCCGGCGGTTGCCGCCGTTCTGCGAAGCGATGGTGTTCAGCTGCGCCAGATGAGCCTGCACATTGGCGACACTGATGTCGGGCGCGCTACCCCTGACCCGGGGGGTCACCATCTGCCGCTCGTATTGCTCGTCGGGCCCCTTCGCCAGAGTGTCGAGACCACTGGCGGCGGCCCGGTCGGCTGCCGACACCGCGGCCGAGAGCGCGGTCCGGGCGGGCGGAGACGGTTCGGCAGATGCTGACTGGCCGCTGGCGGCGACCAGCATTCCGGCGAGGACGGCCAGGGTTGTCCCGGCCGTCATCGGGCTGCGTTTCATCGAGGCTCCTTGAGTCGGGGGGCCTCGATCACGGGCAGCGGCGTACGGTGAGGTACTTGCTTCGAAAGCCGGCCCCTGTCGCCCGTGTCGCCGTCGTCCCTGATCGAGCGAGCGAACACTCACATGTCGTCATGGCCTCGTCAATGAACTGCGAAGGCTGCCGAGGGACTTGGCAAGTCTGGTCAAGCCGCGGTGGTGGGATCGCACAACAACCCGTGCGGGGCGGCTATTCCAGGCCGGAGATCGTGAACACCGTACGCGCGGTCCGACGGTCGATACGGTCGGCCAGTTGACGCAGCACCGTCACCCCGCACCGCAGCGTCCCGCGCTCCACACAGCCGCGGGCGTCGTTGTCCAGCCGGTGCCACAGCGCCGGATTGGCGAGGAACACCTGGGGGTCGACCTCGACCCGGCCGCCGTCCGCGTCACGGAGCACCAGGCGCTGGGAGACTCCGTCCGACCAGCGAACCGACACCAATCGGTCGGTGTGCACGATCCGTTCGCACACCAGACCGCGGCACGAAAGCCATCCGGCACCCGCGCGGACCCGAGGCGGCACCAGGACCATGAACAGCAGGGCGGCCAGGCCCGTCCACAACAATGCCCGCAGCCAGGTGAGGTGACCGGCGGTCACATCGACGGCAAGGAGCAGCCCGAGGAGCGTCACGGCGCAGCGGACCGCGAACCGCAGGTCCTGCGGCCAGCCGTGGTCGCGGGCGGTCGTATCGGGCGGAGGGTGTGCCCGGCCGGTGCGCGGGCCGGGCACGGCTCGGATGTCACGTCGTCTCATGGCAGCGACGTTATGGAAGCCGGCCGGCCCGACGCCGTCCGTTGATGAACCACTGACGCCGCAGCCGCCGGTCCTGACGGCTGCTTGACGGGCGGTGCCGCGGTCGGGGGCGGCAGCGGAGAGCGGCTCAGTCCTGCTCGTCGTCCCCGTCGTCCTCGCTGTTCTGCGCCGGCTGGTCGGGGGCCGGTGATTGGGGTCCGGTGGATGCGGGGGGCTCGGTGCCCGGGGTGTCGGCCGAGCCGGAATCCGGGGAGAACAGGCTCATCCCCAGGTATACGGCCGCGAGGAAGGCGACCGTACCGGCAATGGCGCTGGCCACCCTGGGCCGACGCCTGATCGCCTCGCGGGCGCCGGTGCGCCGCCGGACAGGCGCGGACCGGTCCGCCGGACGCCGTCTGTGGCCGCCGGCCTGCGGCAGGCGATACGTCGTCATGCCGTCGGCCTGCTGAGCGGAGGCAGGCGTCGGGGAGGGCCTGAAAGCAGGGGCGGGTGCCGAGGCATAAGGAACGCTCGGCGCTGCCGGAGGGGCCGTGGGTGCGTACATGGGCATGGGCGCCGCCTGTCCACGCCACGCATCGTTCTGGAACCAGTCGGCGACCTGCTCGGCGCTGGGCCGGTTCTCGGGCTGCTTCGCGAGCAGCCCCAGCAGATAGGAGTCGAAGGCGGGGGACAGGGCGACGCCCCGCTGTCTGAGCGGCACGGGGGCCGTGTCGACATGCTGATAGAGCGTCGCGGTCGCAGTGTCGGAACGGAACGGTGGCTCGCCCAGCAGGAGTTGGTAGATCACACAGCCGAGGGAGTACATGTCGGACGCCGCACCGGCCGTACGACCCAGGGCGCGCTCCGGGGCGAGATAGAGACTGGTGCCGACGATCTGCCCCGTGGTGGTCAGCGCGGCCGAAGGATCGTCGACGAACTGGGCGATGCCGAAGTCGCCGATCTTGACAGCCCCTTCGGCGTCCAGCATCAGGTTTCCGGGCTTGATGTCACGGTGCACGATGCCTTGCCGATGAGCGGCGGCGAGCCCCGCGGCCGCCTGGCCCGCGATCCGGGCGACCTGCTCGGCGCCGAGCCGCTCCTCGGTCGCGAGCAGATCGCCCAGGCTTCTGCCCTCGACGAGCTCCATCACGAGGTAGAAGCGGTCCTCCCAGGCCCCGAAGTCGAACACGGCCACCAGATGAGGGTGGCTCAGGCGGGCCGCGGTCTGCGCCTCCAGACGGAATCGGGCGGTGGCCGACTCGTCCGCGTGGCCGCCCAGCAGCAGCTTCACGGCCACCGCCCTGCCGAGCACTTCGTCGGCGGCGCGCCACACCTCACCCATGCCGCCGCGGCCTATGGGGGACAACAAGCGGTACCGACCAGCTACCAGCACCTGTGCACCAATCTCGAATTGTGGGCCGCTTCGACTGCCACGGCGGCGACCCGACCGGGATCGGGGCGGGGTGGGGGGCGCGCGGCATGATCAGGATATCGGGCCGCCGGACCTCGACGACACGCCGAGCAGCCGCTCAGCTGTCCGAAGGGGCTGAGCCGGGTGGTAGCGCCGCGGATTCCTCACCAGGTATCGACGAACGGACTGCGCCTGCCGGGAGCGAAGGCTGGGTCAGAAGCCTCCGCGAAGAGCAGACCGGCTGCCGTGAACGCCGGATCGGAGGCCGTTGCCGCCGCATAGGGAATCGCGATGCAGCGCATGCCCGCCGCATGCGCTGCGGCCGCGCCGGGCGCCGCGTCCTCCACGACCACACAGTCGTTCCAGAAGGCGGCGCGTCGCCTCGTAAAGGTTCGGCTCGCTGTCCACCAGCGTGGCGTCGAGGCCGAAGGCGAGAGTGAGGACGGGGATGCGCCGGGAGTTCATGGCATCCAGCAGGCCGAGACGCTGATCACTTCGGGCTGCCGGCGGCCGTGCGGCCCACCGATTCGACCAGCGGCAGGAGCCGGTGCGGCACCCGCTCGCGCAGCGCCACTTCGGTACGCGTCCTGACCACACCGGGCAGTTGGATCAGCCGCTGGATCACATCCTCCAGATGCCCGTTGTCGCGGGCCACCACCCGGGCCAGCAGATCGCCGCCGCCCGTGGTCGAGAAGGCCTCGACGATCTCCGGCACCGAGGCGAGCGCCTCACCGACCTCGTCCAGATGCCCCTGGGTGACTTCCAGATGAACGAAGGCCAGCACCGGGTGACCCAGCGCGGCGGGGGACAGGACCGGGCCCGTTCCGGTGACCACACCGTCCCGCTCCAGCCGGTCGATACGGGCCTGCAGGGTGCCCCGGGCAACGGAGAGAATGCGTGCGTACTCACGCACGCTGGTACGCGGCTGCTCGATGAGCAACCGCAGGATGCGAGTGTCGAGGGCGTCCACCGCCATGGTCCGTTGGTCTCTTCCTGGTAGGCCGAGCCGGGCTGCGACTGTACCAATGGCCCGGCAGCGGCCCCGTAGGACCGATCCGACGCCGCCTCGGCTCCCGTCTCATACCCGTAGTCCTGCAGAGCTACAAAAAAGGCTCACTCCCCGGTGGGACGCGGATTACAAGGCCTTGTCCATAGCTTCTGTACCCGAAGCACTGCAGCCATCCGGTACGGAAGGAACAGCCCGCCATGTCGTCCCATCCGCACAGCAGCCGCCTGCGTCGCGGCCTGCTCACCGCACTGGCGGCCGCCTCGGTGGCCGTGCCGATAGTGGGAGCCGTCGACCCCGAGGCCGTACCGGCACCGGCTCCGACCGTCCAGGGTCCGTTGCGTACCGCTGCACCCGAGGCCCTCACCGCGCGGTATGGCGCGACCCGCGCCGACATAGGGGCGGCCGAGCGGGCAGCGGCCGACCACGGCGACCGCAAGCGGGCTGCCGCGCTGCACGTCATGGCCGATCCCGCCCGCCGTTTCCTCTCCTTCGACGGCCGTGACGGGGGCCGCAGCGTCGAGGTCTTCGGCGACCTGTCCCACGCCGAACGGATCGCCGTTCTGGTCCCCGGCGCGGGCATCGGCATCGACCACTACTGGCGTCTGCGAAACGGTGCGCTCGCACTCCACAGCGAGTTGGGCGACCGGTCGGCCGTCGTCGCCTGGCTCGGATACAAACCGCCGACGATGCCGGGTCCGGCCTCGGTGACCTCTCAGCGGGCCGACGAGGCGGCCCCCGAACTACGCCACTTCATGGGGGAGTTACTGAGCCTGAGGCCTGCGGCCCGGACCTCCCTCGTCTGTCATTCCTACGGCTCCGTCGTCTGCGCCCGCGCCGCGCACGGACTGCGGGTCGCGGACATGGTCCTGTACGGGAGCCCCGGCACCGGCTACGGAAACGCCGCAGACCTGCACACCCCGGCCACCGTCTGGGCGGGCCGTGGCAGCGACGACTGGGTCGCCGACGTTCCGCACATGAAGCTCCGACTTCCCTTTGCGGACATCGGGTTCGGCACGGACCCGGTCTCGCCCGGGTTCGGCGCCGAGATCTTCGCGGCAGGCGACGGCGGCCACAGCGACTACCTGAAGCCCGGTTCCTTACCGCTGAAGAGTATCGCCCGGATCGTGGCCGGAACGGCCATGCCCGCAGAACCCTCGGGAGAGCGCCATGCGTGACTTCGTCCGGCGGATCGACTCCGCCACTCCTGCCGACCGTGACCGCGCGATAGACGCCCTGCGCGCCATCGCCATCCTCGGCGTGGTTCTCGGCCACTGGCTGGTGACCGCACAGGTCGTCGACAGCGGCACCATGCACGGCTCGAGCCCGCTGCAGTACATGCCCCAATTCACCCCGGTCTCCTGGGTGTTCCAGACCCTTGCCGTCTTCTTCCTGGTCGGCGGACAGGTGGGCGCGAAGAGCTATGCCTCCGCTCGCGCGCGTGGCGAGAACTACGGCCGCTGGCTCCGTGCGCGCATTACCCGGCTGCTGCGGCCGGTTGTCGTCGTGCTGGTCGTATGGACCGTGGCGGCGTGCACGATGTTCGCCTCCGGAGCGGACCAGGACACCGTGCGCGCGCTGTGCAAGCTCGTGTGGTCCCCGCTCTGGTTCCTGGTCGTCTTCGCGGCGCTGACGGCGGTGACCCCGCTCGTGGCGAAGCTGCATCCGCTGTGGCCGTTCGCCGTCGTGCTGATCACCGACCTCTACCGGTTCGGCCTGGACGCGCCCGGCGACTTCGCCTCGGTCAACGTAGTGGCCGGCTGGCTGGTCCCGTACTGCCTGGGCGCGGCCTGGGCCCGGGGCGACCTGCACAGCCGCAGGACCGGCTGGACACTGCTGCTCGGCGGAGCCGCCGCCACCACCGGACTCGTCCTTTGGGCCGGCTACCCCGCAGCCATGGTCGGTGTGCCCGGCCTGGAGATCTCCAACCTCGACCCGCCGACCCTGGCCGTGGTCACCTTCGGCCTCACCCAGTGCGGAGCGGCACTGCTGCTGCTCGGCCCGCTGCGCCGGGTGCTGCAGCGCCCGGCCGCCTGGGCGGCGGTGGCGACGGTGAGCCTCTCCGCGATGACGATCTTCCTGTGGCACCAGACCGCGATGATCGCGGTCACCGCGACCGGCCTGCTGCTGGGCGGGACCCTGACCGGCCTGCACACCGTCCCCGACACCCCCGGCTGGGTACTCGCCCGACTCGCCTGGCTGCCCGTGTTCGCCATGGCGCTGCTGGTGTGCTGGGCGGCGTTCCGTGGTTACGAGCAGGGGCGGCCGCGAAAGAAGAGCGTGGTCGTCCGCAAGGGGCGTTCCGCGGGGTCAGCGGCGGCGCGTCGGGTTTGAGGTGCGACCCGTGGAGCGGGACGACGTGGTGAAGCGGTCGACGGAGGCCCTGCGGGCACTGCGCCGCACCTTGCGGGCGATGACCGCCGCCGACTGGATGCCGAGTCGTACGCCCATTCCGTGGCCGAAGGCGTACTCGCCCGCGTGGAAAGCGGAACAGGCCCACCGTGAACAGCACCGGCGGCACCACGAACGCCGGCCGTCGGTCCAGCCAACGCGGCCGCTCCAGGAGCCGGGTCGGGCCGCCCCCGACATCACCACGCCCTCGCGCCGCGCTGACACGGCCACGCGTGTGCCGGGGCTCCGCGGGCAGCGTTCGACCCCCGTTCAGGTCCGTTGGCCTACCCGTGGCGCATATCAGCGGCCAATGATTGAGCCAATGGCCCAGTGATTCGTCGCTCGTTTGAGCCACAGGTCGCAGAGGTGCTGTGATGTACCCCGTCGATGGCGCTGCGGATCCCCGCGGCGCCTTTTTCATGCCGGTGCGCAGGGCCGGTGTGCAGAAGCGGGAGCATGCCGTGCTGAAGAGGATGTTCGTTTCCCCGGACCCGGGCCGACTGCGGCTGCGCAGCGGTGTCCGGGCCGTCCTCGGCATCGGTCTGGCCGTCGTGGTGTGCGGCCTGGCCGGTCATTCGCTCTTCGCGGCCATCACCGGCGGCCTTGCCGCGCTGCTGGCCCTGTTCACGGTGCTGGACGCCACGGTGCGCGATCAGGCGATCACCACCGCCCTGCTGCCTGCCGTCGGTTTCCCTGTGCTCGCCCTCGCCGCGGGGCTGCACGACTATCCGTTGGCACGGGACGTGGCCTTTCTCGCGGTCATGGGCCTGGGCGTGTACGCCCGGCGATGGGGGCCGCGCGGCCACTCACTGGGCGTGTTCGCGTTCATGGCCTTCTTCACCACGCAGTTCCTCCACACGCTGCCCGGGCAGTTGCCCGAGCTGTACACCGCGGTCGCCCTCTCCCTGCTGGCATCGTCGGCCGTCCGCTTCGGGCTGTGGTGCTACGAGCGTCGGCTGCCCGCCGCCGTCGTAGCCACCCCGGTGACCGGCAAGGGGCTGGCCCGCGCGACGACGCGCCAGGCGATTCAGGTGACCGTCGGCGGAGCCCTCGCACTCACCGCGGGGCTGCTCCTCTCCGAGCAACGCTGGTACTGGGCCGTGGGCGCGACATGGTGGGTCTTCGTGAACACCGCCTCGCGTGGCGAGACGCTGGTGCGTGGCTTCCGCAGGGTCCTGGGAACACTGATCGGCATCCCCATCGGCCTGGCCGTCGTCGTCCCGCTGCACGGTGCTGCCGTGCCCAGCGCGTTCGTCGTCGCGATCAGCGTCTTCGGGATCTTCTACACCGCTGCGGTCTCGTACACCTGGATGGTGTTCTCGGTGACGGTGATGGCCGGGACTCTCTACGGACTCCTCGATGTGCTCGACCCGGCCCTGCTCATGCTGCGGCTCACCGAGACCGGTGCTGGAGCGCTCGGTGCGATGCTCGCGGTGCTCCTCGTGCTGCCGGTCACCACACACGCCACGACCGACGCATGGATCCAGCGGGCCTTGCGCTGTGTGCACGCCTGCACGGCCGAAGCCGCAGCGCGGCTCTCCGGTTCGACGACCGCCGACCCGGCGCCCCGAATCGCCGAGCTGGAGGCACTCCTCGGGCGGGTGCGGCTGTCCCTGGCCCCGCTGGTGCACCCGCTGAGCCCACTGCGCGCCCGCAAGGCCCGCGCAGGACAGGTACTCGCTCTGCTGGACACATGTGCACGGGAGGTGCGGGGACTGGCCCTTGTCGCCGCGGACCCGGAAGCGTCCCACGACGCCCGCCTCGCTGCCGCCTGCTGGCGTGTCGAAGCCTCCGTGGAGGCGCTGACGGCCCCGGATCTGCCGTACAGGGCGGGCATGCCGAGCATCCCGCCGCACCCGGCCGCCGCAGAACCCGCGCTCGCCCACCTGCACGGTCTGGAGCGGGCACTCGCCGAACTCGCCGCACCGCTGCACAGCGATCCGCGCGCCCCGTTGATCGGTGTGTGAATCGCCCGCGCAGAGCCGGCCGGCAGCGGTCTTGGTCTAGACCTCGGTGGGTCGACTGCTACCGTCGCCCGGGAAGATCACGAGGTACGAACGGTCGTGGTCAGTCGGCGGAGAGGGGTAGTGCGGTGACGAGCAGCGCGGCGGGCAGCGACAACGGCGCAGGACGGGCATTCATCGGGTCGTTCACCTCGGCGGGCGGGCGGGGAATCACCGCCGCCGCCGTGGATCAGGAGACCGGGGCCCTGACCGTCCTCGGCTCGACGGACACCGTGCCCGATCCTTCGTATCTTGTCCTGGGCCACCCGGGTCCGGGCGGCAGGGTGCTCTACACGGTCAGCGAGACCGAGCACGGTGCGGCCGCCGCACTCGACATCACCGGCGATGTGCCGCAGCCGATCGGTGAGATCCGGCCGGTGGAAGGCAACGGTCCGACTCATCTCGCGCTCGCGGGCGGTCATCTGCTCACCGCCAACTACGGCTCCGGCAGCGTCACCGCTCTGTCCGTGCGGAAGGACGGTTCTCTCGGCGCCGTCACCGCCGTGCTCAGGCACGAGGGCAGCGGTCCGGACGCCGACCGTCAGCGGGGCCCGCACGCCCACCAGGTGCTGCCGGACCCGTCGGGGAACTGGGTGCTCAGCGTGGACCTTGGGACCGACTCCGTACGGATCTGCGCGCTCGACACGGCCACCGGAGCGTTGCGGTTGCACGGCGAGACGGCCCTGCGGCCGGGCACGGGCCCGCGCCACCTGGCCTTCCATCCTGCGGGCAGCCACGCCTACATCCTGAACGAACTCGAACCGACCGTCACCACATGCAGGTGGGACGCTGCCGCGGGAGTCCTGGAGCCGGTCGCTGAGACGTCCGTGCTGCCCGAGGAATCGGCGCGTGGCGGGGACACGGCGACCTACCCGTCCGAGGTGGTCGTCTCGCACGACGGACGGTTCCTCTGGACGGCCAACCGGGGGCACGACAGCATCTCCGTTCTCGCGCTCGACGGAACGGGCGAGAAGGCGACCCTGGTCACGACCGTGGGCTGCGGCGGGCACTGGCCGCGCGATCTCGCGCTCGATCCCACCGGCCGATGGCTGTACGCGGCCAATGAGCGGTCCGGGGACGTCAGCTGGTTCGCCGTCGACCGGGCGACCGGTATCCCGCGCCGCGCGGGCTCGCTGGAGGCCCCTGCCGCGTCCTGCGTGATCTTCGCCTGACACCAGGACACGCACAGCCGAATCGCCGGGCGGGCCGGAAGGATCAAGCCCGCCCGGCGATCGACGACAAGCGGCTGCCGGGCGCACCCGGCACCGGATCAGCGCGCCTGAGCACCCTGCGGCGTCGTCGGCGTGATACCGAGCGCCGTCATGTACATCGACAGCACGAGCTTGCCGATCGCCGGATACGCGCCGAGCGGCTCGGCCGTCGCGCAGCCCGCCTCCTTCGCGGCGGCATCCAGCAGCCCCTCGGCCACCTCGGGCCCGACGAGGTACGGAGCCAGCGCGAGCTGCACCGAGCCCGAGCCCGTGAGCTGCTCGGCGATCGACGCGACGGAACCCTCCACATCGAGTGCGGCGGCCATCACCGGTACGGCGAGCCGGGCGGCCAGCAGCATGCCGGTGATCCCGGCGGCCTGCACGGCCTCCTCGCCACCCACCGTGGCCAGCACGATGCCGTCGGCGGCCGTGGCCACCGTGAAGAGCCGGGCACGGTCGGCGCGGGCCAGACCGGCCTCGGAGAGGCGTACGTGCAGCGCCTCGGCGAGCAGCGGGTGCGGGCCGAGCGCATCGGTCAGCTCGACCTGCGTGCCGCTGTCCATCACGGCCTGCCGTATCCGCCGGATCAGGGCGCTGTCCGGCCCCGCGAGCAGCGGCACCACGACGGCGGACGGACCCTCGGGCTCGGCGACCTCGCGGCCCGCGGCCTGCGCCTGCTCGAAGCGCGCGATGCGCTCGGCGGCGCTGTGATTGAGTACGGACGAGAGCTTCGGGTACTCGGCATCGTCGCCGTCGAGGTAGCCGATCCGGGCATTGAGGCCGGGCAGCTCGGAACGGGCGATGCTGATCACCTCTTCGGCCAGGCTGCGCGTGGCCGAAGAGGGGGTACCGGGAACGGCGAGAACGAGCGCGGCAGCGCCCTCGGGTGCGACCACGGGCTCCGGGCGGCGGTGCCGTCCGGACTGGCGAGGTCGCGGCATTCGTACAGGCAGGCCGGAAGCGGGCCCAGTGGGGGTGCTCATGGCGCCGCATGCTACTGGTTTTGGATGCCCCTCTGTTCGGGGAGGGCCCAGTCAGGCGTCATATGTCCGCTTTTATCCGATGGGAGGCTTACTGGCTGACTGTCCTGCTCTGTCGGCACCTACCCGTGCTCCTGCCCAGGCCCGTAACCGGGTACGCAGAGCAGCGTCGAATGGTGGGGCAGTCGCAGGTCCCCGGCGGCCAACGCCTGAGCGATGGCCAGCGCACCGGTCAGCGGATCACCCGAACCGGGGACCGGCCGTGCCTGCGGGAGCTGCCGGGACAGTTCCTCTCGTAGCGGTACGAGCAGCGGATCGCCCATCCGGAACAAGCCGCCTGTCAGGGCCACTTCGCACGGTTCGTCGTCGGCCCCGGCCTTCGGGTACACCGCTGCGGCAGCCTCCGCGATATGTCCGGCGGCCTCGCGCAGAATGCCCGCGGCGACCGGATCATGCCCGGCGCACGCGGCGACCTCGGGCGCGAACGAGGCCAGCACGGCAGGCCGGTCGGCACGCGGATACAGCAGTCCCGGCAGTTGCGGCGCCGGGCCGAACACCGCCTCCAGCCGGGCCAGCAACGCGGCGGACCCACCGCGCCGCCCGTCGTGGGCGCGCATGCCCGCATCGAGCCCGGCCCGCCCGATCCAGGCGCCGCCGCCGCTGTCACCCAGCAGATGACCCCAGCCGTCGGCCCGTCGCCAGCTCGTCAGATCCGTACCCAGCGCGATCAGGCCCGTGCCACCCGCGACGACCGCCCCCGGGCGCTGACCGACCGCCCCCGCGTAAGCAGTCACCGCGTCGGCGGCGAGAGCCAGCCGGCACACCCCGAGCGCGCTCTCCAGGGCCGAAGGCAGTTCGGCGCGCAGCTGTCCGCCGAGCGTCGCCATACCGGCGGCGCCGATCGCCGCGGCGGCGATCTGGGAGCCGTCACCGCCGCCGTGCTGCTCCAGCAGCCGGCGGGCGGCGGGCAGCAGTTGCTCCAGCAGATGGCCCGCATCGATCCCCGCAGGTCCCGTGCGTACCGGCTCGGCGCAGACCGTTGTGCCCACCGGGGCGGACATGCCGACGGTGCCCAGCGCCACCCGCAGCCCGGAACCGCCCGAGTCCACACCGAGCACCAACGGCCCCCGCGTGCGCGTCGCCCCGCCGGGACGCGGGCGAGCACCACTGCTCTCCGGCGAACGCTTGCGTGAGCTCATGGACCGACTCCAGGAAAGAATCGAGGAATGACGGCGGCAGCCTATCCTGAGTCCCGGACGCGGGAATCGGGGTGCACGGGACCACCGGCCGCGGAAGCCAACACCCGGGCGGGGAACGGGTTCGATACGCCGGTAGAGTGATGTTTCGTGGCACCACGACCGTTGAATGAAGTAGTTGAGCCCGGGTGGGCCGAGGCGCTGGCCCCTGTGGCCGGAAGCGTCGCCGCGATGGGAGATTTCCTGCGTGCGGAGGTCGCAGCCGGCCGCACCTATCTGCCGGCCGGCGCGAACGTTCTGCGCGCATTCCAGCAACCCTTTGACGAGGTACGCGTCCTGATCGTCGGTCAGGACCCCTATCCGACACCAGGGATGGCCATGGGACTGAGCTTCTCCGTGGCCCCCGAGGTGCGTCAGCTGCCCGGCAGTCTGGAGAACATCTTCCGGGAGCTGCACACGGACCTGGGGCTCCCGCGACCGTCCAACGGCGATCTGACGCCGTGGACGCGCCAGGGTGTGCTGCTGCTGAACAGGGCGCTCACCACGGCGCCCCGTAAACCCGGTGCGCACCGTGGCAAGGGCTGGGAGGAAGTGACCGAGCAGGCCATCCGGGCCCTGGCCGCGCGTGGCAAGCCCCTGGTGTCCGTGCTGTGGGGGCGCGACGCCCGGAATCTGCGGCCGTTCCTCGACGACTTCCCGGCGATCGAGTCTGCGCACCCCTCGCCCATGTCGGCGGACCGCGGCTTCTTCGGGTCGCGCCCGTTCAGCCGTACCAATGAACTTCTGCTCCGCCAGGGGGCCCAGCCGGTGGACTGGCAGCTGCCGTAGACAGGGCAATCGCCCCGGCGTTCCGCCGGCCCCGGAGTGACACCGGCTCCCTCTCGGGGCCGGTGTCACGTCCTCGGATCACCTGCGTGTCACGTCACGTGTCCGCCGGCGGTCACGGACCGATGGCCGCCGCCCGGACGCAGAGGACATCCGGCAGGTGCGAGGCGAGCTGCTGCCAGCTGTCCCCGTCGTCCGCGCTCGCGTACACCTCACCATTGCGATTGCCGAAGTAGACGCCCGCAGGATCGGCGTCGTCCGTACAGAGCGCATCGCGCAGCACCGTGCCGTAATGCGTCTCCTGGGGCAGGCCCGCCGACAGCGGCTCCCAGGTGCTTCCCGCGTCGCCGGTGCGGAAGACCCGGCAGCGGTGCTCGGCCGGCACGCGGTCGGCATCGGCGTTGATCGGGAAGATGTACACCGTGTCCGCGCGGTGCGGGTGCGCGGCTGCGGCGAAACCGAAATCGGAGGGCAGGCTCCGGCCGATGTCCGTCCAGTTGTCCCCGGAGTCGTCGCTCCGGAACACTCCCCAGTGGTTCTGGAGGTAGAGCCGGTCGGGATCGACCGCGTCCCGGGCCACCTTGTGGACGCACTGACCGAACTCCGGATTCGGGTCGGGGAGGAAGACCGCCGACACTCCCTTGTTCGACGGAGCCCAGCTCGCACCGCCGTCCTTGGTACGGAACACCCCGGCCGCGGAGACCGCGACCGTCACGGCCCTGGCATCCCTGGGGTCCGTGAGGATGGTGTGCAGACCCTCACCGCCCCCGCCCGGCACCCACTTCGAACGCGTCGGATGCTCCCACAGCGGGCGGACCAGCTCGAAGGACACCCCGCCGTCGTCAGAACGGAACAGCGCTGCCGGCTCGGTCCCCGCGTACACGACATCGGGTGCCTCGGGGCCCGCCGGGTGCAGCTGCCAGACCCGCTCCAGCGATGCCTCGGTGAACTGCGGGAACTTCACGGCCGGTTGCTCCGGTTCGACCCAGGTGCCGCCCAGGTCGTCGGAGCGGAAGACCGACGGGCCCCAGTGCGCACTGTCCCCGCCGACCAGTAGTCGAGGGATCTGCCTGCGGGTGTCGATGGCGATCGAATAGATCGCCTGGGCATTGAAATGCGGGCCGTCGAACTCCCACGCGCCACCGCGGCGGCGGCCGATGAAGAGTCCCTTGCGGGTGCCTACAGTGAGCAATACGTCGGCCATGGCCGAACCTCCCGAAACGCCGTTGTATCGGATAAGGGCCAGTCTGCACCCCACCACTGACAGTGACCCGCAGGGCAGCTCCGGACCCCAGGACCCTGTTGCTTCCACGGTCGGCGAAGGTGCGGCGTAGCAGGCATGGAGAGCGCTTGCTCAGCGTCAATGCGGAGAGACCGAGGAGCGGCTGTGCCGACCTTCGCGGGCGCGGTGCATCCTCGCCGCGTCGGGTTTCCGGCAGACGCCACTGGCCCCGGGTGCCCTGGTCCGGTTCACGCCGGGCACGATCACCGCCTGGTCAACGAGGACGGGCTGCGCATCGTAGTCCTCATGGAGCACAGCGGGGGCCAGGAAGCGGAAGGGGGCCGCCGCCACGTTCGACGACCGGCGGACAGCTCGACGCTCTGGCGCGTGGCGAGAGCGGCTACCCCGCCGACGCCTGTGTGCACGCCGAACAGCCTTCCGCGTACGGAAAGTTCGGCATGTGCGGCCGCCTGGACGTCTACCGCGGCTGACCGACCCCGGCGATGCCACCGCCGACGGAGCGCGTCAGGACCCGGGTCGTGCTGCCGTCGTCCTCCACCGTGTCCCGGACGTGCCGGAAGCCGATCCGGCCCAGCAGCGCCAACGACGCTGCGTTCTCGGCGGCCACCGTCGCATGCACCTCGGTGAGCCCGAGGGTGTCGAACGCGTACGAGGTCAGTGTCTGCGCGATCTCGGTGCCGAACCCCTGCCCCCATGCGTCCGGAGCCAGGGCGTAGACGATCTCGTGGCCGTCCACCTCCGGTGCCGGGGAAGGCTTTATCTCCGCATGACCGACCAGACGGCCGCCCTGTCGCACGGCCCATACGTCGAAGAGCTCCTGTGCGTACACCTTGCTGAAGACCCGTCCGAACAGGGCGCGGTCCTCGGCCTCGGTAGAGGGTCCGTCACCCATCCACCGGGAAACCCGTGTGTCCTGGAAGAGCGCCACGAAGCCGTCCTCGTCCGCAGGTGTGTACGGCTCCAGGAGCAACCGCCCGGTGCGCAGGGTGGGTGTCGTCATGACGGGGGACGGTACGCGGGTCCGGTCCGGCCCGCAACGCAATAGTGCAGGTCGGACAAGGTGAACGGGGTGCGGGCAGGAAGGCGGCGGCGGGGCTGCTGCGCACCACCGGTTTGGTGGCGAGGCCGACGCGGGTGGTCGCGGGCCGGTCGCCCCGGCCGAGGTTCAGGACCAGACGGGCGGCGGTCTCGGCCGTCTCGATGAGCGGTTGGCGCACTCTGGTGAGCGGTGGTCCGATCCAGCGGGTGAGGGGCGGATCGTCGAGCCCGACGACGCCCAGGTCCTCCGGGATGACGACGACGCACCACAGAAGGTGAACGTCACGGCGGTGACGGGTTCCGACGACGGCACGATGAACGTCCAGTGGGCCCGCAACGCCTCGGACAGCGTCAACGTCACCAGTACGGTGCACCGGATCGGCCGGTCCGGAGTCCATGTGCTGAAATTCTGGATGGTCGACCCGGCGGTGGTGCTGCAGAACCTGGTGGTCGACACCGGCGGCCTCAAGCCCAGCTGTCTGGGCCCGCCGGAGAGCCTCCGGCCGGACTGAGCCGGAGGGCGCACCGGGCAAGGGGAGAGCAGAGCGATGACAAATGGCATCGAGGACCGCGACGGACACCCAGCGACCCTGGAGGTGACCCCCATCGGGGCGAGGGTCCAGGTCCGGGGCGTGGCACCGTCGGGAGAGCTCACTGTCATCTGCGCCCCCGCCCGAGCCCGGGAACTGGCGGCGGCGCTCATCCTCGCGGCGGACGAGGCCGAGAGCGCGCAGTCGGCGGAGCCCGTCACCGTCAAGGCGCGCGCACTGCGTCGAGGGGATGTGCGGGACGGCGACCGGGCCATGACGGTGGAGGGCGTCAGGATCGACGGCGCCACCGCCCATGTCACCTGGAAGTCGGGTGCCGGACGCAGCTGGACCCAGGGTTACGACGCGGACGCCGCGATCACGCTGAGGCGTCGGGGATAGCCGCATACGGCCGCTCAGCGGCGCGTGAGGCGCATTCCTGGCCGGAAACGGACCGGGAATGGGCCTCACTCATGCCGCGCCCTTGTACGAGGCACGTCGTAATTTGACAGGTGTCGTAGTACGAGATGTATCGTACTAACGATTTTTCCGTACCCGTCGAAACGGAGTCCGACGTGAGTGCCCTTTTCGAGCCCTACACCCTGCGGTCGCTCGTCATTCCCAACCGGGTGTGGATGGCGCCCATGTGCCAGTACAGCGCCGAACCTGCGGGGCCGAACGCGGGCGTCGCGACCGACTGGCACTTCGCCCACCTCGCGGCGCGCGCCGTCGGTGGAACCGGACTCATCCTCACCGAGGCGACGGCTGTCAGCCCCGAGGGCCGGATCAGCCCGGCAGACCTCGGCATCTGGAACGACACCCAGGTGGCCGCCTTCCGCCGGATCACGGACTTCGTCAAGGGGCAGGGATCGGTTCCTGGCATCCAGCTCGCCCACGCCGGTCGCAAGGCGTCGACGGCTGCCCCCTGGCTGGGTGGCGGTCCCGTCGGGCCGGACGCGTACGGTTGGACGCCCGTCGCCCCCAGCCCGCTGCCGTTCGACGACGGTCACCCTGTGCCGCACGAACTGACGGTGGACGAGATCCAGGGCGTCGTCGGCCGGTTCCGCGAGGCTGCCCGCCGCGCGCTAGACGCGGGCTTCGAGGTCGCCGAGGTGCACGGAGCCCACGGATACCTCGTCGGACAGTTCCTCTCCCCGCACACGAACCGGCGTGACGACGAGTACGGCGGCAGCTTCGAGAACCGCATCCGATTCGCCCTGCAGGTCGTCGACGCGGTGCGGGAGGTCTGGCCGGAGGAACTGCCCGTCCTCTTCCGGATCTCCGCGACGGACTGGCTCACGGAGAACGACGAGGACGAGCGCGAGGGCTGGACCGTCGACGAGACCGTACGACTGGCCAAGGAGCTCCAGGCCCACGGTGTCGACCTGCTGGATGTCTCCAGTGGCGGGAACGCCCCGCGCGCCCGCATCGAGGCCGGTCCGGGGTACCAGGTTCCCTTCGCCGAGCGGGTCAGGGCGGAGACCTCGCTCCCCGTGGCGGCCGTGGGCCTGATCACCGAGCCGCAGCAGGCCGAGAAGATCATCGCAGAAGGCCGGGCGGACGCGGTTCTCCTCGGGCGCGAGCTGCTGCGGAGCCCGTCGTGGGCCCAGCACGCAGCCCGCGAACTGGGCGGCGAACTCCGCACGCCGGAGCAGTACCTCCGCGCGGTCTGACAACTGGACGGCCGCAGCCGGGGGCTGCACCGGGCACTGCACCTGGGCCTCGCCGTGCGTACGGTGGGGCCCGGTGCGTCTGCCCGCGGCGCCGGTGCCGAGTCGAGCGCCGTCAGCGCTGCCGGGCGCGGAAGAGGTCGCGCAGCAGAGCGATCGGCCGCGGTCAGAATTTTGCCGCACTCTCTTGCGGTGGGAAGTTGCCTGGGCGCGACAGGTGCGTAAAGAGCTGCGACGTGGGCAGTTGTGCGGGTGCGGGGGAATGGCGGAATGCGCCGTGACCGTCCGGGGCTACGAGCTCGACACGCAGGGACATCTGAACCAGGCCGTCTATTTGGAGTACGCCGAGCACGCACGCTGGGAGCTGCTGCGCGCTGCCGGCCTGCCGCAGGAGAAGCTGCTGGCCAGCGGCGTCGGGCCGGTGGCCCTCGAGACGACGGTGAAGTTCCTGCGGGAACTCCGCGGTGGCGACCGGGTACGGGTGACCTGCCGGTTCGTATACGGCGAAGGGAAGACGTTCAAGGTCGCGCAGAAGATCCTCAAGGAGGACGACACGGTCGCGGCGCAGGTCACGGGTGTGGCGGGGATGCTCGACCTGACGTCCCGCAAGCTGATCGCCGATCCGGCCGGACATCTCGCCTCACTCGCCGAGAATCCGGACCTGCTCAGCGGCTGACGCGGCCGCCCCCGCGGCTATGCGGTCCCGGCGGTCGGGCCGACCTGCTGATAAAGCGTCACCAGCACGCCGAGCACAGGCTGATCGTCGGCGTCCTCCTCGGCATCGTCGACCAGCCGGGCGAGGGTCTCGCCGAGTTGTTGTGCCTTCGCGGGGCTCAGCTTGAGATGACGCAGCGTCAGATGCGTCTCGGTGGGGGAGTGGTTCAGCTCCTGGGCGACCGCGGCGAACATCGCCGGGGTGCCTGCGCCTTGCGGTTCGGCGACGACGATGCGGCGGGCCGTGCGCCGGTAGTACTGCTCGGTGCCGCCGCGGATCTGGCGCGTCTCGGCGATGCGGACCAGCCCCGCTTCGCGCAGCACCTTGAGGTGCTGGACACGGTACGCGCCTGGGCGGAGCTCCACATGGAAGAGCTCACAGACGCCCGTGAAGCGGCATCGCGCGCCGCCTGCCCCGGGTGATGCGCGGCCGGATCCGTCGTACGATGAATCTCAAACTACGATGGGTCTCGTATGGTGAGAGACCGGACCAAGCCAGGAAGTGGAGCCATCGTGACCCCAGCCGGCGCCCCTGCCGCAAGCGCCGCTGCGGTCGGCGGCCGCTCGCTCGACCACCCCGCGCGGGACGAGATCCGCATCGAGGGTGTGCTCCACGCACTCTCCGACCCGATGAGGCTGCGCGTGGTCCGCGAGCTGGCCGCCGCCGATGCCGAGCTCACCTGCTCCCGCTTCGACCTGCCGGTGTCCAAGTCGACGACCACGCACCACTTCCGGGTGCTGCGCGAAAGCGGGATCGTCCAGCAGATCTACCGCGGCACGGCCAAGATGAACGGGCTGCGCCGTGACGATCTGGAGGCGCTGTTCCCCGGTCTTCTGGACAGCGTCCTCGACGCCGCGAACCGGCAGGTGCAGCGCATCGGCGAGGACCGCTGAGGGTTGCCCCGTAATCCCTGGTGGATCGTCGCGCGGCGTCAGATGCGGTGCGTCGCAAGGCGGAGGAGGGAGGCAACGCGGAGCGTTGTCGACTGACGACCACGCCGCGAATGTGCGCGACCGGTGCCCCGCGACGCCGCCTCTCATGTGCCGGTCGGTCCTGGCCTCACGATCAGCCCCGGTCGCCACCCTCCGCGGCGCTCAGCAGCCCCGCCCAGTCCGGGATCTTCACCGGCCCCCGGCCCAGCGACCGGCCCAGCGCCGTCTCCGCCCGCTCGATGGACAGCCAGCCGTCCCACTCCACCGGGCGCAGCCCCCACGCCCGCAGCGCGACCACCGGATCGGGTGCCGACGGGCGCCCGGCGAGCAGCCTGGCGTCATCGAGCAACGATGCCACCGTCTCCTTCGCGCACGACCGGTTCGACCCGATCACTCCGGTCGGCCCCCGCTTGATCCAACCGGCGACGTATTCCCCGGGCGACGGCACCCCGTCCCGCAGCACCCGCCCCGCCAGATGCGGCACCGTCCCGCGCGCCGGGTCGAACGGCAGGCCGGGCAGCGGCAGCCCGCGGTAGCCGACGGCCCGCAGCACGAGCTGGGCCTCGATGTCCTCGTACGTACCGGCGTCGCGCACGCCCCCGCTGCCGTCCGGCACGGTACGGGCGAACCGCACCCCGGCCACCCGGCCGTCGCGCTCCAGCAGCTCGACGGGGCGCAGGAAGAACCGCAGGTGGATCGTGCGCAGTGGGTCCCCCTGCGCGCCCGCACCTGCGATGCCGGCCGCGGCCCATCCGCGCAGGACCTCGACATTGCGCCGCGCCGCCGCCGTCAAGGGCGGCGCGTTCGGTGGTGAGGACAGGGCCGGCGTCGACCGGGGGGACGGATCGACGTACTCCGGGTCGAGGGCCAGCTCCGCCTCGTCCACCACCACCCGCGCCCGAGGCAGCGCGCCCAGCTCCCGCAGCTCCTTGGTGGTGAACCGGGCCTGGGAGGGTCCGCGCCTGCCCGCCATGTGGACCTCGCGCACCCGGCTTCCGGCCAGCGCGCCGAGCGCCCCGTGCGGCACGTCGGTGGGGCGCAGCTCCTGCGCGCTCCGGGCGAGAATCCGCGCCACGTCCACCGCCACATTGCCGACCCCGATCACCACGACCGAACGGGCCTGCAGCGCAAAGCTGTTGGCGGCCGCGTCGGGGTGTGCGCTGTACCAGGAGACGAACTCGGTCGCGGAGCAGCTGCCGGGCAGGTCCTCGCCGGGGACGGCGAGGCCGCGGTCGGTCGCCGCCCCGACGCAGTACACGACCGCCTGGTAGAGCTCGCCGATCCGTTCGGGCGGGATCCCGTCGCCACCCACCTCGACATTGCCGAGGAAGGTGATCCGCTCGTGCTCCAGGACGGTCCGCAGACTGTTCTGCAGCGACTTGATCTTCTCGTGGTCGGGGGCGACGCCGTAGCGCACCAGGCCGTACGGGCAGGGGAGTCGGTCCAGCACATGGACCCGGACATCGGGCACCCGGTCCTGCTCGACCAGGGCCTGGGCGGTGTAGACCCCGCTGGGACCGGAGCCGACGACGGCGACACGGAGCACGGCGCACCTCTTCCCGCAGGATGCCTCAAGCATGGCACCGGCGGCCGGGGAGGGGGAGAGGCGCGCCCGGGGTGCGGTCAGGACGGCAGCGCGCGCATTCTGTCGATCTCCACCGTCCGTTGGGCGACGACGTCCCCGGCCACCTCCTCGACCTGCACGGAGTTCCCCCGCGAGAGCAGCTCCGTCGCCATCGTGACCGCTCCCCGATGGTGGGTGATCATCAACTTCAGGAAGAGCTTGTCGAAGGCCGCGCCGTCCGCCGTCCGGAATTGTTCCAGTTGCGCAGGGGTCGCCATTTTGGGTATCGCCGAGTGATCGTGGCCGCTCTTGCGCTTCTCTCCGCCATTGTGTTTGAGCCATCCCTCCATGGCGCCGATCTCCGGCTTCTGGCCTGCGGTGATGCGCTTGGCGAGCCGCTTGACCGCGGGGGAGTCGGAGCGGGCGGAGGCGAGACCGGTCAACTCCAGTGCCTGGGCGTGGTGTTGGATCATCATCTGCACATATCGGAAGTCGGCCGAGTCGGGGGTGTCGGCCCCGGCCGCCTTCGAGGCCTCCGCGGCGGGCAAGGTCCGCGCGGGCTCGCCCGGTTTCCGGGCGCCGCAACCGAAGGCCGACACCATCCCGCTCCACCGCGCACCGAGTGCGTCCCGCCGGGCGGACCCTCCCGCCCGGCGGGACGCCGCAACCGGCGGTTGCGTCAGGCGGCTGTCCTGGCGCTTTTGCCGGTCGCCGCGGCCCATTCCACCAGCAGCCGCTGGTACTGCTCCTCGTCCTCCGGGGACAGGCAGCCGCCGGAGCGCTGCCACAGGTCACGAATCTCTTTGTTCACCACAGCGGCGGTACGCACGGAATCGGAGGAGCACGGAGAACGGGACATACGTACAGGCTAAGGCCCCGATGTGACAATCCGACCCATTGGGTGTCGGGGACATCTCTCACATGTCTCTCAGGCAATGCCCGGCAGCAGTCCCAGCATCCGCAGCCCATCGGGCCGCTCCTCCACCGGCAGATGCTGCACAAGGCGCACATCGCAGCCCAGCGCCGCCGCCCCGCCATCGGCGCGCCGGTCGTCGCCGACCATCACCACAACCGTCGGATCCTGCCCTATGGATGTGCAGGCCGTGTGGAAGAGCCGTGCGTCCGGCTTCTGGATGCCGTGCTCGTACGACAGGACGTAGGCGTCGATCAGGACGTCCAGGCCGTGTGCCCGGAAGACGGGCCGCAGGTCCCAGCCGATGTTGCTGACCACGCCGATTCGGATGCCGCTGTCGCGCAGCGCGCCGAGCACCTCCGCCGCGTCCGGGTAGGGCTGCCAAGCGGCAGGTGATCTGTGCCGCTCGTACAGCGCGTCGTACAGCCCCGGATCCGGCAGAGCCACCCGCCGGGCCAGTCCCGTGTACGCCTTCCGGTGGAGTTCCGCGCTCTCGTCGCGGGTGGCCCACACGGATGCGAGCCGGGCAGGAACGTGCTGGGGAGGCGGGCCGCCCGGCAACGCCCCGGCGGCCTCGAGCCCCCGCGCGTATCGCTCGAAGTCGGCCGCGCTCACTGTCACCTCCCGCTCGGCGAGGACCGCGCGCAGCCAGGACCGGACCGATTCGATACGAAAGAGGGTCCCGGAGAAATCGAAGAGCACACCCTTGATCTGCATGGACGCGATCCTTCCCGGTTCAGGAGCGCTGCTGCAAGGCAGGTCCGCCACGCCCTTCGTACCGGGCGAACCCGGCGATGGAGAACCCGACCAGGGCCGCTCCCAGCAGCCAGCCGCCCAGGACGTCGCTCAACCAGTGGACCCCCAGGTAGAGCCGGGTGACGCCGACCCCGATCACCGACACCCAGGCCACCGCCAGCGCCGTCCGCCACATCCGGGGGCCCGTACCGTGCCGTCGCAGCAGCCAGAGCAGCAGAGCACAGCTCACCATCGCAGTCATCGCGTGACCGGAGGGGAACGCCGCGTAGTGGGCGGAATCCACCGGGTCCGGCCACCGCGGACGCTCCCGGCCGACCGCGGACTTCAGCCCCTGCTGCAGGAGGGTCGACAGCACGCTCGTCACCGCCACCCACACCGCGAGCGCCCGCGCCCCGCGCCACCACAGCGCCACCACGGCCATCGCGATCAGGGCGCGCATGGTCCACGGATCCCACACCCAGTCGGTCAGGATCCGGTTCGCGTGGACGAGACCGGGTTCGGTGACCGCCCTCCGGTGCAGGGCCTTTGCGACCGTACGGTCCAGCGTCATGAGCGGCGACCAGCGCACGGCGACCAGGATCAGCAGGACCAGGGCGGCAGACGCACAGACCACGGCCGTGCCGAAAGGCGTGACGGCGGAGCGGGTGCGGGCCGGTGGGGCGAGCGGCGGGGAGGGCATGGGGTGATCTTCGCGGACGATCCGCGCACCCGGCTATCCCAGTGCGCTGAGTCCCGGTATGAATGCCACCAGAAGCGGAACCACCGGTACCAGAGCGGCCGCCGCGGTCAGCCGGAGCCGACGGCCCGCGGTGAGCCGTTCCACCGGGGTCAGCAGCCGGTTCACCCGCTGCGGCAGCTGAGCGTCCGGCGTCGGGCACGGGCCGAACACGCCACGGTCCTCGTTGAGTTCCACCAGGGCGAGAGCGATCGTGAGCCGTCCGAAGCGCCTCGAGGCCATATCGTCCGCGGCCAGTTCGACCAGCCGGTGCATCTCGTCGCGGAAGGCCGCGAACACCGGCACCTGCGGAAACCCGATCGCGAGTGCGCCGGAACAGTGCAGCAGCCAGTCGTGCCGGGCCTTCGCGTGTCCCTGCTCATGAGCCAGCACCGCATCGAGCTGGCGACCCTTCAGGCGGGCAAGTGCCGTGGTGGTGATGACCAGTTGAGGTGCGGCACCGGGCAGCCACCAGGCATCCGGACGCTCTCCCTCCAGTACGACGAGCCGGCCGCTGCCGGGCTCCTCCCCGGGCATCAGCGGGGAACGCACCAGCAATTCGGCGCGGCGTCGCCTGCGACGCACCTGGGCGCGGTGGATCTCCCGGGTCAGCATCGCTGCCGTCCACACCCCGCCGAGCGCCAGCAGCACGGCCATGGCCGCGGACCACCGCCCGTGCCCGCCCAGTGCATACGCCTCCACCACGGCGCGCGGCGCCGGCGCGAACACATGCCCGCGCACCGCCTGCCAGGCCGCGGCCGCGCTGAACGTCATGGAGAGCGCGAAGGAGAGCAGCACCCCGGCCACCACACACTGCCAGACCCACAGCGCAACGACCGGCTCGCGCTCCGGCCACTGAGCCCGCGCCATCAGACGCGGAGTCACGATGGCGGTCAGTGCACCGAGCAGCAGCAGCACGAGGGAGACCAACATGACGTCAGCCTATGAGTGGCGCGGTAGCCACGGGTATGGCTGCGCACGGCAAGTGACGCACGCCACGGTTTTGCCCGCCCCCTGTCTCACAAAGTGAGCAGCATCGCGAACATGGCGATCCCCATCGTCAGCCGACAGGCGAGAGCCAGTTCGGGCCATGCGCCCCAGCCGCCCCCGACCGGCCCCCCACCACCGCCCGCCGTGGCCGCAACCGGTATCAACCGGGCCCCCGAACGCAGCACATACACCGCGTAGTAAGCCAGCAGCAGTCCGGTCAGCAGGGGGATGCCTCCGGCCGTCGCCACGACAGCGTGGCCAGTGTGTCCGCCGTGCTCGCCGTGCGCCCCTCCAGCGCCCGGCGACATCGCCAGCGCCATGTAGACCATCGCCGACGACCCGACCAGATGGTGCAGATGGTGCCTGCTGTGCCGGGAGAACCACAGCGCGCGCAACGAGGCAGCGCCGAACAGCACCGCGTACACCGCCCACCCCCACACAGGTGGTGTCACGACGGCAGCCGGCACCGCCATGGCGGCCATGCCGAAGCCCATCAACGCCTCCGCACGTGCCGTCCTGCGCCCCTCCCCGGTCTCGCTGCGCGTGCGCAGCAGGCAGTACGCGCCCGTCATTGCGCACAACGCCATGAGCAGCCAGCCGGACATCGCCGGTCCGTGCACAGCGCACCTCCCCCTGGACGTATGACGCCGGTCCTCCTTAGTCGATGCCCGGGCCCGGACCGTCGTACGCGGCGCACTGAGGTACACGGGGAGCGCGTGGAGGGGTGTTCCTCGCCGCGCAGTGTGCTCCCGCCGGCTCGGTCAGCCGAGCGCGATGGACTTGAAGGCGCGTGCCTGGTCGGTGATGGCGGGCTCGGTGGGGAGCCGTTCCCTGGGCGGGGCGCCGAAGAAACCGGCCATTGCGGAGGCGCGACACCGTGATCGTGGAGGCCCCACCTTCCGCGGCGCTCCGGAAGCCCTGCGGGCCGTCTTTCCCGCCGTGGACGGCTTCCGTCACCACCTGCGCCTCCTGTTCGCGGATCACGACGGCGGCCTGGAGAAGGTGCCCAGCCCTTACGACCTCCCCCACGATAGGGAGCGGGCTCCCGACGCCCTGCGACTCCGCTTGCGGCGTTGTCGTCAGTCAACGACGCTCCTTCCCCGAGCTCTC